>CAZFWK010000111.1:0-5938 GCA_964522555.1 uncultured Peptoniphilaceae bacterium
ACGATATTATTTCAGGAGGACGAATGATGAACCCGTTTAAAGAAAGAGTCGAAGCGGCTAAAATATTCTTGGCAAAGGATCCTGCGGCACCTTCCTTTTGGCAGAGTTTCTTTTTCTCGCCGGGCGTCAGGGCGATCGCTGCATATCGAAGAGCCAATCGGCACTGGGTTGCCGGTAGACCCTTCATCGCGCAGTGGATCTCTGCCCGCGCCAGAAGAAAGACGGGGATCGAGATCCATCCGGGTGCGACGATTGGAAAGAGGCTCTTCATCGACCACGGCATGGGCATCGTGGTCGGCGGAACCGCGATCATCGGGGACGATGTGAGCTTGTTTCACGGTGTGACATTGGGCGGGCTAGGTGGTAAGCCAAATGAAAAAAGGCATCCGACCATCGGAAATCGCGTGCTGATCGGCGCAGGAGCGACCGTGCTAGGAGATATCGAAATTCATGATGACGCGAAGGTCGGCGCGAATGCCGTCGTGCTTTCGGAAGTGCCGGCAGGCGTAACCGCTGTGGGCATACCGTCTCGTCTTGTGTATCACGACAAACCTAAGAAGCTCAAAGCATTATAAGGCTCGAGGCACGCAAGTACTACTCCGGCTTCGACTGGCGCACATTGTCTATGCTCTGCACGTGCCTCTTGAAGCATGCTACCATCCCTTTCATATTTCATCGAAAGGCTCCCTGTGGTATGATGAAGTCATCAGGATGATTGGGAGGTATAGATGAAAGTAGCAGTTGTTATGGGGAGTATTTCGGATCGACCGATTGTCGAAAAGGCTTATGTGGTCCTCCGTGATTTCGGAATCGACGTTGAATTACGCGTGATCTCGGCGCACAGAACCCCCGAAGTGGCGAGAGATTTCGCGCTGAACGCGGAGAAAAAAGGGATCGAGGTCATCATCGCGGCAGCCGGGAAAGCCGCTCATTTGGCAGGCGTATTGGCGGCATCCACGACTTTACCCGTGATCGGACTTCCGATTCAGTCGTCCGCATTGGACGGGCTGGACGCGCTTTTGGCCACCGTACAGATGCCCAAGGGCGTGCCGGTCGCCACCGTCGCGATCAACGGAGCCGAAAACGCGGCCTATTTGGCTTGTCAGATTCTCGGATTGAAGTATCCGGAAATCAAAGCGCTTCTTGAAAAACAAAAAACGCAGATGGCAGAAGAGATCATCGAAGTCGACGCGCAACTAAACCGCTCCTTGAAGGAGTCCTAATGAGCGGAATCTTCGGGGTAGCATCGGAAGGTTTAAAAGCGCAGGATTACGCATATTTTGCGCTCTATGCGCTGCAGCATCGCGGCCAAGTCGGCAGCGGGATGGCGGCGAATAAAAACGGCTATATCGACTACCACAAAGCGTTGGGTGTCGTGAGCCAAGCATTTACCAGAAAAGAACTGAATAAGCTATCGAGCAATCTCGTGCTCGCTCAAATAGACAACAGCCAGACTCATGTCGATGAACAGACATTGGGTCCGGTTTTGGTTGGGAATCGAACGGGATCCTTTGCGATCGCATTCGATGGGACCTTATTGAATAAAAAGAAGCTTTGCGAAACATACGGCTATCCCGATACGATCACGGACGGGCAGCTGGCCGGGAATCTGATCGCCGCACAGCATATGGAAGACCTGATCGCCGCCATCCGTAAGGTGGTGCCGGAGTTTCAGGGCGCGTACTCGTTTGTCATCATGACGCACGATGTACTGATCGGCGTGCGAGACCCTTATGGGGTCAAGATGCTTTCGGTCGGGAAGACGGACGACGCGCATATGATTTCGACGGAAACATGCGCCTTCGAATGTATGGGAGCCGAGATCGTCATGGAAGTCGAACCGGGGCAGATGGTGATCCTGTCGAAGGACCGGGTTGCCAGCATGCAGGTCGTTCCCAAGAAGACGAGCAAGACTTGTATCTTCGAAATCATCTACACATCTAGGCCCGACAGCTCGATCCACGGTACGTCCGTGTACACGATGCGCAAGCTGATCGGAAAAAAACTCGCCGCACTCGACAAGAAGAATCCGCCGGAAGCGGATATGGTTATCTCATCGCCCGACTCGGGCACGGTGGCAGCCATGGGCTACGCAGAAGAGTCGGGGCTGCCCTTTCACTTGGGCATCGTCAAAAATCGCTATATCGGGAGGACCTTTATCGAACCCGATAAAGAGCTTCGCGATATGGCTGTGCAAATCAAGCTGAATGTAATCAAGGATACCGTGAAGGGGAAATCGCTCGTCATCGTCGACGACTCGATCGTCAGAGGGACCACAATGGCTCGCGTAGTCGCGATGCTGAAGGAAGCCGGTGCGAAGCAGGTACATGTGCGGATCGCGTCGCCCTTGGTGCAGTACCCTTGCAAGATCAAAGTGAATCCGTCGATCCAAAAGGATCTGTTGGCGGACCGACTCGATCTGGAAGGAATCCGCGAGATGATCGGCGCAGATTCCCTCGCCTTCTTGCCGGTGCGCGATATGCTGGAGGCGATCCCGCATGCGGATGAGTTTTGCACCGGGTGTTTGTCCGATCACTATCCGATAATGGAGGACGAAAATGGCATTAAATTATAAAGACGCCGGCGTCGACAAAGAAGCCGGCTACCGAGAGGTTCAACTGATCAAGTCGCATGTAAAGCGTACGGAGATCCCCGGCGTGCTTTCCGCAATCGGCGGATTTTCGGGATGCTTCCAACCGGATCTTACCGGGATGAAGGAACCGGTCCTCGTGAGCGGGACGGACGGCGTCGGCACGAAACTGAAGCTCGCCTTTATGACCGATATCCACGACACGATCGGGCAGGATGCGGTCGCGATGTGCGTGAACGACATCCTCTGTCAAGGGGCGAAACCGCTCTTTTTCCTGGACTATATCGCGACGGGCGTACTGGACCCGGAGAAGATGGCGACCATCGTAAAAGGCGTCGCAGACGGCTGTGTCGAAGCGGGCTGTGCGTTGATCGGCGGAGAAACCGCGGAAATGCCCGGGTTCTACTCGGACGGTGAGTACGATATCGCAGGCTTTGCCGTGGGCATCTGCGACAAAGAAAAGCTGCTCGGAAAAGAGCGCGTGCAAGAAGGCGATGTCCTGATCGGTTTGCCGTCTTCGGGCGTCCACTCGAACGGCTTTTCCCTCGTGCGGAAGCTCTTATTCGAAATGAAAAACATCAAAGAAGACTTCGTCCCCGAAGGGTGGGACCAAAAATTACTCGAAACGCTGCTGACCCCGACGCGCATTTATGTGAAGTCTGTATTGCCACTGTTGGAAGAGGATATCTTGCATGCGGCGGTTCATATTACGGGCGGCGGTTTTTACGAGAATCTACCAAGAGCGCTCCCCGAAGGCTTGAGTGCCGTAGTGGACACCGCGCTGATCCCGCAACTGCCCGTATTTAGCTTGCTCCAAGAGTGGGGCGGGATCGAAACGAAAGAGATGTACGGCACCTTTAATATGGGCATCGGGATGGTATTGTTCGTGCCGGAGGATCGAAACGGCTGCGCGATGGAGCTTCTGAAAGCGGCAGGCGAGGCACCGGTGGTCTTGGGGCGCGTGGAACGAAATGCCGAGCCGGTGCAATTATGCTTCCCCGAATAGCGGTATTTGTGTCCGGAGGCGGGAGCAATCTGCAAGCGCTACTGGACGCGGAAGAACTCGGCGGAGAAATCGTACTGGTCGTATCGGATCAAGCGGATGCCTATGCGCTTGAAAGAGCGAAAGCGCATGGGGTTGTGACGGCGGTCGTATCTCGCAAAGAATTCCCCAAGCGAGCGGATCGCACCGAGGCGCTTTTGGCCTTGATGCGAAAAGAGCGAATCGATTGGATTCTACTCGCGGGGTATTTGGAGATTTTATCCGCAGACTTTACCGAGCCGTTTGCCGGGCGGATGCTGAATATCCACCCTGCGCTCTTGCCGAAATTTGGCGGAAAAGGGTACTACGGGCTGCGGGTGCATCAAGCGGTGCTTGAGGCGGGAGAAAAGGAAACGGGCGCTACCGTGCACTATGTCGTAGCCGGTTGCGACGAAGGGCCAATCCTACTACAGGAATCGTTGGATGTGATCCCGGGTGAGTCGCCCGAAGCGCTTCAAAAACGCGTTTTGGAGATCGAACACCGATTGTATCCAAAGGCTGTGCGCCTCGCAATGAAGGGAGAAAGATGAAAAAACGTTGCTTACTCAGCGTATATGATAAAACGGGAATTGTAGACTTTGCCAAGCGCTTGGAGGCGTTGGGTTGGGAGATCATCTCGACCGGAAATACCCACAAGACATTGGAAGAAGCCGGCGTTTCGGTCATCGCGATAGAAGAAGTTACCCGATTCCCGGAAATTTTGGACGGTCGCGTAAAGACGCTAAGTCCGTATATATTTGGCGGGATCCTTTATAGGAGATCGGAGAACAAGCATGTTCAGACGATCGAAGAACAAGGCATCGGATCGATCGACATGGTCGTCAATACGCTGTATCCGTTCGTGGAAACGCTGAACACGCCGGGCGTAACCGAATCGGAGATCATCGAAAAGATCGACGTGGGCGGCCCTTCCATGATCCGCGCGGCCGCGAAAAATTACAAAGACGTCATCATCATTACAAGCCCCGACCAATACGACGGGGTGATCGCGGAGCTCGAAAAAGGGCTTGTGGACGAAGCGTATCGCGCGCGCTTAGCGAGCGAAGCGTTTTGTGTGACCGCGGCGTACGATGTCGCGATCGCGAACTATTTCCAAGAGAAGACGCAGAACTACAAGTCATTTCTGATGGCGTACGATAACGGGACGGTGCTTCGCTATGGCGAAAATCCGCATCAAAAGGCGCGCTATTACGAAGAAAGCGGACTCGGTATCGGCACGCTGAAGCAGATGGTCATGCACCAGGGGAAGCCCCTCTCGTACAACAATTATCACGACGCGAGCTTTGCGATCGAAGCGATCAAGCACTTTCCGGAACGACCGACCGCGGTCGCGGTAAAGCATGCGAACCCTTGCGCGATTGCCTCGGCGAATTCGATCGTGGAGGCGTATGCGAAGTGCGAAGCAGCGGATCCCGAGTCGATCTTCGGAGGCATCGTAGCCGTGAATCGTGAGGTCGATGAAGTGCTCGCCAAAGCGCTCACCGAGATCTTCTTGGAAGTGGTCATCGCACCGGGTTACACGGAAGAGGCGCTTGCCGTACTGGCTTTTAAAAAGAACTTGCGCGTACTCGCGATCGAAAAGCTGATGGAAAATGAGAGTTCTGCGGTTGCGTTTCGCCAAGTGCGAGGCGGGCTTCTCGTACAAGAGCCGGATGATCCGCTATATGACGCGCTTTCAGTCGTTTCTAAAAGGCAACCGAGCGAACACGAGATGGAAGACCTGCTCTTCGCATGGAAAGTAGCAAAGCTGATCAAGTCGAACGGCATCGTGATCGCGAAGGATGAAACGACGCTGGGCTTAGGGCTGGGCGAAGTAAACCGATTTTGGGCGATCGAAGCGGGGATCCAAAGAGCGGGCGAATCGGTACGAGGGGCGGTGTGCGCGTCGGACGCATTCTTCCCGTTTGGGGATTCCGTTGCGGCACTGGCGGAAGCCGGGGTCACCGCGGTCATCCAACCGGGCGGTTCGATCAAGGACAAAGAGTCCCTTACAGTCGCCGATGAACACAATATGGCGATGGTATTTACCGGTATGCGCCATTTTAGACACTAGGAGGTTTCGGTGAGAATACTTATGATCGGCTCGGGCGGCAGAGAACACGCGCTGCTGTACGGGCTCGTGCAATCGGAATTGGTGGAGTCCCTCTACTGCGCGCCTGGAAACGCGGGGATTGGCGAGATTGCGACCAATCTCCCGATCGACGTAACGGAAATCGACAAGCTGATCGCGGCGGCGAAAGATAATTATATCGACCTCACCATCGTGGGGCCGGAAGTGCCGCTCGCGATGGGGATCGTCGATCGCT
>CAZFWK010000112.1:0-5876 GCA_964522555.1 uncultured Peptoniphilaceae bacterium
TGAATTCTTGCCGCTCGCAAAGAAGCGATTAGATGAAAACAAGGTCGAATGGAGAGGCTGCGCAGATACGATTCGCATCTTGGGAAACTCCGTTTCGGAAGCGAGCGCCGAAGACTACGACACCGAGTATATCGATTACGTGATGGCGTGCAAAGTGGTTTCGAGCTTGGATGAAGCGATTTTGCATATCCGCACACATGGTTCGGGGCACTCGGAGGCGATCGTCACCTCGTGTTACGACAGCGCGCAGCGCTTCGCAAACGAAGTGGATGCGGCTGCAGTCTATGTAAATACCTCCACACGCTTTACCGATGGTGGCGAATTCGGCTTAGGCGCAGAAATTGGGATCTCGACGCAAAAGCTGCATGTAAGAGGGCCGATGGGTTTGGAAGCGCTCACGTCGAACAAGTATACGATTATGGGCAGCGGCCAAATTCGAAAATAGAATACCGCTCCAAACGGTCGAAAGGTGTTAGCTCGTCTAACACCGAAAAGATATGGAATATTATAGGCCGACAAAAATTCCTACCGAAGGAATTTTTGTCGGCCTATATTTTTTTCGCATTTCCAAGTGAGTTCGCGCGGCGCAACACAAGGTCGCGCCCTACGACTTTTTCCTATTTCCACTCGCTTTCCATTTTGCGGATTTCTTCGTATAGGGCTTGGTTTACCGGGACTTCGATCCCGTGTTTTTTTGCCTTTTCGATCACGGTGCCTGCGAACATATCGACTTCCGTGGGTCTTTTCGCGACGCCGTCTTGGCGCATGGATGGCATGCCTTCCGGGTTCATCGTGTCGACCAGCGCGACATAATCCTCGAGGTCTTGTTCCGTAAGGGGGATGCCTTCCGCAAGAGCGACGGCTTTCGCTTCTCGCATCGCGGCCTTCATGCGTTCACGCAGTTCCCCTTCTGCCTGGATCGAGCCATATTTGCCTTCTGCGGCACACACGACTTGGTTTACGCCGACATTGAGCATCCACTTGCTCCAAAGCCTTCGTTCGACATCCGGCACTTGCGTATAGGGGAAGTCGGTTCGGTCGAAGAATTCCCGCAACCGGCGAACCTCATCCGCTTTGGACGGGTCGCTTTCGGGAACGCCGATTAAGAGCTGCCCTAAAAGCTTAAAATTGAGCACTTGGTCATAGAGAACCGCGTCCTGCCCTTGTGCGATGACGGGTAGTACATGGGAGGCCCCGTACGCCGCCCCGATCGATTGCTCGCTGGTGATTCCGTTTAATAGCGAGATCACGATCGTATCCGCTCCGACGAACGCTTTTGCATCTTCGATCGCTTGCGCGAGCGCCGGTTGCTTGACCGCGAAAATTAGCAGGTCGCAGGGTTCCCCCTCTTTCGGTGTAACGAAATCGAATCTCGTCTGCACGCCGTTGACGGTGGCTCGCTTTTTCAGATAACGCGCGATCCTCTCCTCGGTTGCAATGAATTTCACCTTCTCGGGTCCTAAACGCTCGGTCCAATGGTGCCCGTACAGCACTCCCAAGCAGCCCTGCCCAATGATTCGCACACTCTGAATCGACATGTCTCCTCCTTACAAATTCAACATTTCCAGTGTCCCGGAGATTTCCTCCGTCACTTCTACGCAACCCATATACTTGCCTTCGCCGTCTCTGACAGCATAATAGCGAACGAGATTGATCAGATTGCCTTTTCGGATCGCCACGACTTCTTCATCCTTTTCACCCGATCGGAACTCGCCGATCAGTTTTTTAATGGTGGGCACGAGCGCCGGCGGGTGGCAGAGATACAGATCCCTTCCGATAATCGTTCGCGTTCTCGTAAATACCTGATGCTTTCCTTCCGAATAGTATTGAATGATGTCGTTCTCGTCGGTGAAAGTGAGGTCGGTCGGAAGCGTGTTCAACATGGCGTTTAATTGTTCGACCGTCAGATTCCCGCTCGGAAGCTGGATCTTGCCTTCCTCTTTTTCCGGTAGCGCTTCCTTCTCGCCCAAGTGCGCGTTCAGCCAAGTTTGCGCGTCTGAATTGGAGGCGCCCTCGATCCCCTGATTAAACACATATCCGATGATCGTGCTCTCTTGCGCCGCCAATACCCAGTCCGCTTCTTTCATATGCGTCAGCAGCATCGGCATCAGGACTTCGTTTTCCTTCCCTATCATCTCTTCGATCTGCGTCAATACGCGATTCGCCACGAGGTCGATCCGCGTCGCATTGGCGGGGTCTTCCGATACCGCTTGCTTCAACACGCCCAGAAGGCTTCGAATGACGTCGTCTACGCCCCACATCACTTGCGGCGGAACCGTGATCCCGGCATTTTCTAAATACGGGAAGAATACATTCTCTTTTCGGTCATAGTGCAAGATGACGCGCTCAAGCACTTCGGTCTCGGCTTTTAGTTGTACGAGATCCGCATCGCTTAGGGATGCGACATAAGCGGACAACTTTGGGCGAAATGCACTTTCGATATACAGTGATAGGCCTTTATTTTCCCCAATGAACACAAAAGCGGGATGCCCCGGGATCTTGTCTACGCGCATTGCGTCTGCGGTCGTGATCACTTTTTCCGCTAGATTCGTGTGCTCCGTGCTGAGGCGCTGGATCTCATCGATCGACACGCCGCTATTCGCCAGGAGATCTTCCGCCTTCGCCCATTCGTCGGGTGAAATATCCCCGATAGTCTCGATTTCCGATGCCAACGCTTCCAACGATTCACCTTCATTCAGTCTCTGCAAAATGGAAAGCAAAGTATTACCTTTGTTCATCTTTTCCTCCTATGGTCTCCTGTTATTTCTAATTTTCGAATTCTTCGTGCGGCAGCCATTTTCTGACTGCCATATAGAGCAATACCGCCAAAAACGCGCCCACCACGCCTTGTGCCAGATTTCCCGGAAAACTCGCGATCGCGGCAGGCGGCGTGTATAGGATCACTTCCGCGAAGAAATACCCGATCGCCATCCAGATCCCCGCAGGTAGCGTCGCAAGAAAGGGCTTCTCCCGCTTGACGCGCTCGAAGATCCTTCCGGCGAGATAGCCTTCGATCCCCTTTACGATGACCGTAATCGGCGCGTACCAGGTGTACCCGAGGAGGATATCCGCCAAAGCGGATCCGAAACCGCCGACGATAAACCCGCCGCGCCTTCCGACTACCAACCCTGCGAGCAGAACGACGGCGTCTCCTAAGTTGATATAGCCTTTCGTCGCGATGGTGGGGATCTGGATCAACATCGTGGTGACCGTGGTCAGAGCCATCAGCACTCCGTAGAGTGTGATGTCTCTCGTCGTCAGTCGTTTCATTTGCGCCTCCTAGCGTTATACCGCCTTCTTTTTCGCAGTATTTTCTTTTCCTCTTTCCAATACGGGCTTCAGGAACTGCCCGGTATAGCTATCTTTTACCTCGGCGATTTCTTCAGGCGTCCCGGTCGCGACGATCGTCCCGCCTCCGTCTCCGCCTTCCGGCCCTAAGTCGATGATATAGTCCGCCGTCTTGATCACATCCAAATTGTGTTCGATCACGATGACGGTGTTGCCGCCTTCGACCAATTGGTCGAGAACGCTGATCAGCTTGTGAATGTCGGCCGTGTGAAGTCCCGTGGTCGGCTCGTCGAGGATATAGACGGTGCGGCCGGTGGAGCGCTTGCTGAGTTCGGTCGCGAGCTTCACCCGCTGCGCTTCCCCTCCGGAAAGCTCCGTAGAGGATTGCCCGAGCTTGATATACCCCAAGCCCACGTCGTTCAATGTGGCGAGTTTTCGGTGGATATGCGGGTGATTCTCGAAGAACACGACCGCTTCTTCTACCGTCATATTGAGCACATCGGCGATGGATTTCTCCTTATACAAAATTTGCAGCGTTTCTCGATTGTAGCGCTTCCCTTTGCATACCTCGCATGGCACGTAGACGTCCGGCAAAAAGTGCATCTCGACTTTTAGGATCCCGTCGCCCGAGCAGGCTTCACAGCGTCCGCCTTTCGTGTTGAAGCTGAAGCGTCCCTTTTGATACCCGCGCATCTTCGCTTCCGTCGTCATCGCGTAAAGATCCCGAATCGAATCGAACACGCCGGTATACGTTGCGGGGTTCGAACGCGGAGTCCTTCCGATGGGCGATTGGTCGATGTCGATGACCTTGTCTAAATATTCAAGTCCCTTGATCGAGTCGAACTTGCCCGGTTTTTGCTTGGCGCGGTTCAACCGATTCGCCAGCACTTTGTGCAAAATGCCGTTGATCAAGCTGCTCTTCCCCGAGCCCGACACACCGGTCACGCAAGTGAAGGTGCCCAAGGGGATTTTGATGTCGATATTCTTCAGATTGTTTTCTCTCGCGCCGTACAGCTCGAGATGATGATGGCCCGATCTGCGCGAATCGGGGATGGGAATCGACTTCTTCCCGGATAGATACTGCCCCGTGATCGATCTTTTCGTCTTCATGATCTTCGCGATCGGTCCATGTGCTACGACTTCCCCGCCGTGCACGCCGGCTCCCGGCCCGATGTCGACGATGTCGTCGGCGATTCGCATGGTGTCTTCGTCGTGTTCGACGACGATCAGCGTATTACCCAGATTCGTGAGGTCTCGTAGGGTCTTCAGAAGCAAAGAGTTGTCCCGCTGGTGAAGGCCGATGGAGGGCTCATCCAGTACATAAACGACTCCTACCAAGGAAGAACCGATCTGCGTCGCCAGGCGAATGCGCTGCGATTCCCCGCCGGATAAGGTGCCCGCAGTGCGCGCAAGAGTCAAATACTGCAACCCGACATTCTCCAAAAACTGCAACCGTTCTTTTATCTCTTTTAAGATTTGTTCCCCGATGATCATTTCGGTCGCGGTCAGTTCCAGTCGGTTGAACCATTCGATCGCTTTTGAAACGGACATCTCGGTTACTTCCGCGATATTGCGATCCGCGATTCGGATCGCGAGCACTTCATCCTTCAACCGCTTTCCGTGGCATGCCGGGCAAACTTCTTCGACCATATACTCTTCGAACTTCGCCTTCATGGCGTCCGATGCGGTTTGCGTATAGCGCCGATCCATGTTCGGGATCACGCCTTCGAAGGGGCTGCGGTGAATCTTGTGCCCCGAGAAATGGCTGTGAAACTCGTATTCGATCTCTTCGCCTCTCGTCCCGTACAAGATCTCGTCGATCATTTTTCTGGGGCAATCCTTTAAGGGCGTGTCGACCGTCATTCCGTTTCGTTCGGCGACTGCTCGCAAGATTTCGAAATAGTACGTGCCGGGCTTTGCCGTGGCAAACGGCTCCACTGCGCCTTCTGTGATCGTGAGTTCGTAATTCGGCAGGATCAAAGCGGGATCGTATTCGCGGGAAAACCCGAGTCCATTGCATTCCGGGCACATTCCAAACGGGCTGTTAAACGAAAAGAGCCGCGGGGTGATTTCTTCGATCGACATATGCTGATTCGGACATGCCAATTTCGAGCTGAAGAGCATCTCCTCTCCGTCGATCACGTGGACTCTTGCCAAGCCGTCGCCCAATTCCAGCGCCGACTCCATCGAATCGGCAAGTCTCGATTCGATCCCTTCGCGCACGACGATCCGGTCCACCAATACGTCGATATCGTGTTTTTTCTTCTTGTCGAGTTTGGGTATCTCTTCCAAGTCGATCAGCTCGCCGTCGATCATCGCACGGAGATAGCCTTCTTTTCTCGTAGCCTCCAAAAGTTTGGTATGCTCGCCTTTTTTTCCGCGTACGATCGGCGCAAGGATCATCACACGTGTCGAATCCGGTAGATCCATTACTCGGTCGACCATTTGGTCGATCGATTGCGCTTGGATCTTTTCGCCGCATACGGGGCAATACGGGGTCCCGACTTTCGCGTACAATAGTCGAAAATAGTCGTAGATCTCCGTTACCGTGCCCACTGTAGAGCGCGGGTTTTTGCTAGTCGTCTTCT
>CAZFWK010000113.1:0-5859 GCA_964522555.1 uncultured Peptoniphilaceae bacterium
CATCACGGTAACTATGGTCGGTTGCTTTGGTTTTTGCGGGGAAGGCCCGATTGTAAAGGTCCAACCCGATAATGTGTTCTATGTGAAAGTCGCGCCGGAAGATGTAGATGAGCTTATCGAAAGTCACGTGTTAAAAGGCCGGATCGTCGAGAGACTATTGTTTATCGATCCCAGAAGCGGGAAGAGAATCCATAATCACCACGATATGGCGTTTTATGAAAAGCAACACCGGGTTGCACTCAGAAAATGCGGATTGATCGACCCTGAAAATATCAGAGAATACATCGCGTACGACGGTTATAAAGCACTGGCGCAGGTGCTCACAAAATGGACGCGGGATGATGTGGTTCAATGCATCAAAGATAGCGGACTTCGCGGGCGCGGAGGCGGCGGCTTCCCAACGGGATTAAAGTGGGAGCTGACGAAAAAATCGGAAAGCGATAAGAAGTTCATGATATGCAATGCCGATGAAGGCGACCCCGGTGCTTTCATGGACCGTTCGATTTTGGAGGGAGATCCCCACGCGGTCATCGAAGCGATGGCAATCGGCGGATATGCGGTCGGCGCGGATACGGGAATCGTGCACATCCGTGCGGAATACCCACTTGCGATTCACAGGCTTCAAGTGGCGCTGGAACAGGCGAGAGAATACGGATTCTTAGGGAAAAATATTTTCGAAACCGACTTTTCCTTTGATGTACAGATTAAACTGGGTGCTGGCGCTTTTGTTTGCGGAGAAGAAACCGCACTCATCCATTCCGTAGAAGGGGAAAGAGGAGAACCCACCAGAAAACCTCCTTACCCCGCACAAAGTGGGTATCTTGGAAAACCGACGAATGTAAATAATGTTGAAACGTATGCCAATATCCCGGAGATTATCTTAAACGGGGCCGAATGGTATTCCTCGATGGGAACCGAAAAATCAAAAGGTACCAAAGTCTTCGCCTTGGCCGGGAAGGTCAACAATGTAGGCTTGGTAGAAGTGCCGATGGGCACGACGCTTCGCGAAATGATCTACGACATCGGAGGCGGGGTTCCAAACGGCAAGAAATTTAAGGCCGTGCAGATCGGGGGTCCTTCCGGCGGGGTAATCACGGAAGTCGATCTAAACACGCCGATCGACTACGAGAGCCTGAAAGCCAGCGGTTCCATGATGGGATCGGGCGGAATGATCGTGATGGACGAAGACAATGATATGGTCGAAATCGCGAAGTTTTATCTTGAATTTACACAAGAAGAATCTTGCGGTAAATGTACGCCTTGCCGCTTGGGTACGAAGCGCGTGTATGAGATGCTGGATGATTTGATCGAGTTGCGCGGAAGCGAAGAGACACTGGAGAAATTGCAACTCTTGTGCATGAACATCAAACAGACTGCACTATGTGGGCTAGGGCAGACGGCTCCAAACCCTGTACTATCAACCATGAAGTACTTCCCCGAAGAGTTTGATCGATATGCGAGAAGGCTCGTGAAAAAAGCGTACAGCATCATTGCAGCCCGTTGTATCGGTTGTACGAAATGCGCCAGAAATTGCCCGGTGTCCTGTATTACAGGCGAGTTGAAGAAGCCGCATGTCATCGACGAGGAGAAATGTATTGCTTGCGGAGCGTGCTACACGGCTTGTCCGGTTCATGCGATCGAAAAACCATAGGAGTATGAGTATGAAGATTCAGATAAATGATATCGTCACGGAAGTACAACCGGGAACCACGATTCTGGCAGCGGCGCACGAACTCGGGATCGACATTCCCACATTATGTTACTTAAACTTGGAAGAATTACACATCAATAACGAGGCTTCTTCTTGCCGCATTTGCTTGGTAGAAGTAGATGGTCGCCCGAATTTGGTAACGGCTTGTAGTGAACCGGTTGTGGAGGGAATGAAGATCACGACAAATTCTCCTCGTTGTGTGAATGCCAGAAGAATCAATCTCGAATTATTACTTAGCAATCACCCCCAAGACTGTTTGATCTGTTCAAAGAATTTGAACTGCGATTTACAGAAATTGGCCAGGGACATGCATATCTTTGAAATTCCGTTCCAGGGCGAAAAGATGGAGTATCCGATCGACCATTCTTCGAGGGCTTTAGAGAAGAACCCGAACAAATGCATCATGTGCAGGCGATGCGAGACCATGTGCAATGAAGTCCAGACGGTGGGCGTTCTCTCGGCTTTAGACCGAGGGTTTCATGCGGTCGTATCTCCGGCGTTTCACTTAGAGATGAAGGATACTTCCTGTACTTTTTGCGGACAATGTGTAGCGGTTTGCCCCACAGCTGCGCTTACCGCGGTGAACGCCACCTCTCAAGTGTGGAGAGCCCTTCAAAATCCAAAAAAGCACGTCGTAGCGCAAGTGGCACCGGCGGTTCGCGTTGCCATCGGCGAAATGTTTGGAATGGAACCTGGGAGCATTACAACCGGAAAGATCGCCACAGCACTCAGGAGGCTTGGCTTTGATGCCGTGTTTGATACCGACTTTGCAGCGGACCTTACGATTATGGAAGAAGCATCGGAGCTCAAGCACCGAATCGAACACGGTGGCGTGCTTCCGATTCTAACCAGCTGTTGTCCGGCGTGGGTACGATTTATCGAAACCAACTATCCCGATATGTTGGATATCCCGTCGACTTGTAAATCGCCGCAAATCATGCTCGGTGCAATGGCGAAGACCTACTATGCGAAAGAAAAGGGTCTCGATCCGGAAGATATCGTCGTCGTTTCCGTCATGCCGTGTATTGCGAAAAAAGAAGAAGCCGCGAGAAAAGAGCTCTCACAAGGCGATTTGCAAGATGTCGATATGGTCATCTCGACGCGGGAATTCGCTTATATGATGCAATTCACCGGAATCGAATTCGACCGATTGCCGGAATCGGAATTTGATTCTCTAATGGGTGAATCCACAGGTGCCGCAATTATTTTCGGAACGACAGGCGGCGTTATCGAAGCGGCGGTCCGTACCGCCTATGAGTGGATCACCGGTGAGGAACTGAAGGAAGTAGAATTTACGCAACTTCGTGGATTGGACGGGATTCGAATCGCGAGTGTAGATATCAACGGACTCGTGTTGAATATCGGGATCGCACATGGATTGGGGAATGCGAGAAAACTGCTCGACGGAATTCGAGACGGCACATACGATGTTCAGGCGATCGAGATAATGGCTTGCCCGGGAGGATGTATCGGCGGCGGAGGGCAGCCGTTTCACCATGGCGAATTCGAAATCTTGAAAAAACGTCAAGATGCGATCTACAAGGAAGACCGCGACAAAACGCTAAGAAAATCTCACGACAACCCGATGATCAAGAAGATTTACGAAGATTATCTGGGAGAGCCTTATGGAGAACTGGCGCATAAACTGCTGCATACTTCGTATTCTCCGAAAGAAAAGATCTAACTGGATGGGATAACAAATAAGACAAAACGATGACAAACCGCGTTACGCGGTTTGTCATCCGTTTTGCGTTTCAATAGGTGTAAACGTACACAAAACTTTGAGGATCGTTATGGAAAACTACTTGGAACTGCAAGTGCCGGACTGCCGCAATTGTTACAAATGCATACGACATTGTCCGGTAAAGTCGATCACTTTCAGCGACAAAAAAGCCAATATCATACCGGAAGAATGCATCCTTTGCGGGACTTGCTATATCAAATGCCCACAGCATGCGAAACTGATTCGAAACGATATTCCGAGAGTACAAGAACTCGTTCGTGAATCCGGCGTATTCGTTAGCTTGGCACCGAGCTATATCGCCCGATTCCCGAATGTGACGATCAGCGCTATGGAGAAAGCATTGATCGCGCTCGGATTTCTGGGTGTTCGAGAAACGGCGGAAGGTGCAACCGTAATTACACATGCCTACGAGGAGATCGTAGCGTCGGACAAGCAAAGTATCGTCATCAGCACGTGCTGCCACTCGGTCAATCTGTTAATCCAAAAAGGATTCCCGCATCTGATGAAGTTTATGGCGAAAGTCTTATCTCCTATGCAAGCGAGTGCAGCGATGATCAAAGAGGAATTTCCAGGCTCCAAAGTCGTGTTTATCGGGCCGTGTATCGCCAAGAAGGAAGAGGCGGATCAGTATAAGGAGATTGTCGATGCCGTGCTAACCTTCGACGAACTTGAGCTTTGGATGAAAGAGCGGAATATCGAATTCGAGACGGTAGAAGATGAAAGAGAGAAAGGGAGAGCCAGACTGTTTCCGATCCCGGGCGGCATATTGCGAAGCATGGAAAAGCAAGAGAATTATAGCTATATGGCGATAGATGGCGCATCGAAATGCATCAAAGCCTTGAACGACATAGAAAAAGGAAAACTACAAAATTGTTTCTTGGAAATGTCCATCTGTGAAGGAAGCTGTACCGGAGGCCCGGTTATGGGGGATTGGCGTTATACTCCGGTTTCAAATCAAATCGTAGTAGATCAATTCGCAGGCTCCAAACACTGGAAGATTCAAACGAAAGTTTCCGAGCATCTACATAAGACCATGCACTTGCTAGAAGTTCACTTGCCCACGCCTACCGATGCGGAGATCCAAGAGATCCTTCTGGCGATGGGGAAAAGAAAGCCCGAAGACGAGTTGAATTGCGGATCCTGCGGTTACAATAACTGTAGGACCAAAGCGCTCGCTGTATATCGGAAGAAAGCCGACCTCACGATGTGTCTGCCTTATTTGAAAGAAAAAGCGGAAAGCTTCTCCGATGTAGTCGTTGGCAATACGCCCAACGGGATCGTCGTGTTAAACGAACAAATGCAAGTGCAAATGATGAACCCGACGGCGCGCAAATGGTTCGGTATTCACGAAGAATCGGACCTTACCGATATGCCGATGGATCGAATCGGACGAGTGGAATCGTATGTCGACACGATGTTAAGCGGTAAGAAATACAGCGGGGTTCAGAATTTTGAAAAATTTGGAAAAGTACTGGAAGAAAATGTGACCTATGATGAGAATCTTCACTTGATCCTCATCATTTACCGAGATATCACCGCGCAAGTGCGAGTGAAAGAAGTAAGAGAGCAACTGACAACCGAGACTTTGCGCGTAACGGACCAAGTCATCGAAAATCAGATGAGAATTGTCCAAGAAATTGCGTCCTTATTGGGTGAGACGACGGCGCAAACGCAAGTCGCCTTGTCTAAACTGCAGGACCGGCTCCGCGATGAATGACTTATATCCCGATGCGACATGGGCATCACTCAACAAAAAAGGGGAGAATCTTTGCGGCGACCATGTGGAGTTTGCTAAGGCGGAGGACGGTTCTTTAATCGCAGTGCTTGCGGATGGTCTCGGAAGCGGCGTAAAAGCTAGCATTTTGTCGACCTTAACCGCTAAAATTTTGGCGACGATGTTATCAAACGGCATGTCGATCGAAAAGGCGTTGGAGTCTTTACTACGTACGCTTCCGATCTGTGAAGTGAGAAAGATCGCGTATTCGACCTTTACGATTGCAATCGCAAAAAAAGGCGGGGAAACGACGCTGATTGAGTACGACAACCCGGCTGCGCTTCTTTATAGAAATGGAAAGTCGATTGCAATCGACCGAAAGGAAATTGCGCTTCAAGGAAAGAGTCTCAAGATCTCGTCTTGGATACCGGAAGAAGGCGATCTGCTGCTGTTTTACTCGGACGGCGTAATCCATGCGAGTCAAGGGGAAGATATCAATCGCAATTGGGACATCCCGCAGATCGAAGAGTACATGACTTTCATGTACATGCCGGAATACGATGTGCAGACCTTTGTGGACGTGCTCTTAAGCCGCTGCGATATTCTTTATGGTGGGAAACCGGGTGATGACACGACCGTTACAGGCATCTTGTATCGACGACACACATTCTTAAATCTTATGATCGGACC
>CAZFWK010000114.1:0-5645 GCA_964522555.1 uncultured Peptoniphilaceae bacterium
AAGGAGAGATAGTATGCTTAGAAACGCACTACCGAAAGTGATAACCGACACATTACCCGGCCCGAAAGCGAAAGCTTTAATCGAAAGAAGGGAACAGACGATCCCCTCCGCGATCAAAAACATTTACCCGGCCACCATCAAAAGAGGAGAAGGGGCCATGTTCGAAGATTTAGACGGCAATATTTTCCTGGATTGGTGCGGAGGCGTTGGAGTTCTCAATATCGGATACTCCCACCCCGAACTCGTAGAAGCGGTAAAAGAGCAAGCGGACAAGTACTTCCACGCGATGTTCAATGTGATCACACACGAAGGATATGTTGAACTTTCCGAGAAACTCTCGAAGATCGTTCCCGTAAAAGGCGATAAGAAGAGGACTTTCTTTGCAAACAGCGGCGCAGAAGGAGTAGAGAACGCAATCAAATTGGCAAAAGCATTTACCAAGCGCCCGAATATCATCGTATTTACGGCAGCGTTCCACGGTAGAACCTCCCTTACGATGACGATGTCATCCAGAAGATCGCTCGCTCGCGGGCAAGGCGCTTTCCCCGCCGGGGTCTTCCGAGCGGAGTATCCCGACATGTACCATGCACCTGCACACTTAAACGAAGAAGAGCAAATCGCGTACTTCGTGCAAAGCATCAAGGATCGCTTTGAAGACGGCACCTTGCCGGAAACTACCGCCGCCATCGTGATCGAGCCGATCTTGGGCGACGGCGGAAGTGCCGAAGTGCCGATCGCTTGGGTGAAGGAAGTACGTAAGATCTGCGACGAACACGGGATCATGCTGATCGCCGACGAAATCCAGTGCGGTTGGGGACGATCCGGAAAGCTCTTTGTTTCGGACTATTGGAAAGAAGCCGGTGCGGCTCCCGACATCATCTGCACGGCAAAATCGATGGCAGGCGGAATGCCGATCTCCGCGATCATCGCGCGAGAAGAGATCATGGAGTCGGTCCCGGGTGGCGTTGTCGGCGGAACCTATGGCGGGAATGCAGTAGCTTGTGCGTCGGCGCTTAAAGTATTGGAAGTAATGGAAAAGGACGATCTCCCGGGTCGCGCAGCGCGAATCGGAGAGTCGTTCAAAAACTGGTACCAAAAACTGGAAGAGAAATTTGAGGTCGTCGGCAACTTGAACGGAAGAGCCTCCATGGTGGGAATCGAGTTTGTAAAGGACCGCACTACCAAAGAACCGGCGACGGATTTGGTCAACGCGATCGTGCAAGAGTGTATTCAAAACGGCCTGCTCATCCAAAGTTCGGGACGAAACGGAAACGTGATTCGATTCTTGGCACCGCTGGTAATGACGGATTCGCAACTGTACGCCGGATTCGACATTCTCGAAAAAGCGATCGAAACTTGTATTTCAAAATAGGGTAAGGGGGAACAGGATATGGAAGCGGATAAATTTGTTGCGGGTCTAGTCGATAACGCGAGAAAAGCGCAAGCGGTTTTGGAAACCTACTCGCAAGAACAAGTGGACGCGCTCTGCAAGGCGGTCGCCAAAGTTATTTACGACAATGCGGAAATGCTCGCGCGCATGGCAGTCGATGAAACGCGAATGGGTGTCTACGAAAACAAAGTGATGAAGAACAAAGGGAAAGCACGCATTATTTGGAACGAGCTGAAGGGGAAAAAGAGCGTTGGGATCATCAAAGAGTATCCGGAGCTAGGTCTTGCCGAAGTTGCCAAGCCGCTCGGCGTAGTTGGCGCGATCACGCCCACCACCAACCCGATCGTAACCCCGATGTGCAACGCGATGTTTGCGCTCAAAGGGAGAAACGCGATCATCGTTGGACCGCACCCGCGCGCAAAAGCTGGTACCTATAAAGCGTGCGAGATGATGAGAGAAGCGATCGTAGCGCTTGGCGCTCCTGCGGATTTGATCCAGTGCGTAGAAGAGCCCACGATCGACATTTCGGGACAAATCATGAAGCAATGCGATGTCTGCATCTCGACCGGAGGCGCGGGCATGGTGCGCGCGGCGTACTCGTCGGGTAAACCGGCGTTCGGCGTAGGAGCGGGCAATGTTCAATGCATCATCGACGAAGGGGTCGATATCCCGGACGCGGTGAGCAAAGTGATCGCAGGACGCATCTTCGACAACGGGATCATCTGCTCGGGTGAGCAGACCGCGATTATGCCGGTGGCACAATACGACGAAATGGTGGCGGAATTTGTGAAGCAAGGATCCTACTATGTCGAAAAGGAAGAAGAGATCGACGCGCTTCGCAAAATGCTGTTCCCGGGTGGCGTCATGAACAAGGACTGCGTCGGAAAGTCTGCAATGGAAGTGGCAGAGATGGTAGGACTCAAAGTGCCGGAAGGAACGATGGTACTCTTGGTGAAAACGGAAGTGTCCGGGAAAGACGAGTACTTCGCAAAAGAGAAAATGTGCCCCTGTATCGCAGCGTACAAGTACAATGATTGGAAAGAAGCCGTCGCGATTGCAAACGACAATCTGGAAGTCGAAGGAAAAGGCCATAGCGTGAGCATTCACTCGAAGAACGACGCCAATATCAACTATGCAGCGGAAATCCTCCCGGTATCGCGTTTCTTGATCAATCAAATTTGCGCAACAGCAAACGGAGGAAGCTTCTTCAACGCATTGGCTGCTACGACGACACTGGGCTGCGGAAGCTGGGGGAACAACTCGATCAGCGAAAACTTGAGCTGGAAGCATCTGTTTAATGTCAGCCGAATTGCAAAGGTAATCGAGGGGGCTACGCAACCTTCGGATGAAGAGATCTGGGCGTAACAATAAGGGGAGAGAAAAGATGAAAGTGGAAGTGGGATTCGGAGAAGGGATCCTTGCAGTGGAGATACCGAATGAAAATGTGATCGACATCCTAACGCCGAATTCCATTACCCACGCGTGCTCGGGAGAGGCGGAGGTGAAGCGGGCGCTCGAGAATCCGATTGCGAGCCCGAGATTGCAAGAGATCGTAAAGCCGGGTGAAAAGATCGCGATCATCACAAGCGACGTTACGAGGCCAATGCCAAGCTATGCGGTACTTCCCCATGTTTTGGACGAGCTCTTTGCGGCCGGTGTGAAGGCGGACGATCTTACCGTCGTCTTCGGGCTGGGGAATCACCGCAAGCAAACGGAAGCGGAGCGCAGAAAGCTTGTGGGAGACCGCGTCTTCGATACGGTAACTTGTATCGACGGCGACGTTTCCGACACCATTAAGATGGGCACGACCTCCAGAGGGACGCCGGTGGATATCGTTCGACCGGTCGCCGAGGCGGACAAGAGGATTTGCCTCGGGAATATCGAATACCATTACTTTGCCGGGTATTCAGGCGGTGCCAAGGCGATCATGCCGGGTGTCTCCACAAGAGATGCCATACAAAACAATCACAGCTTGATGACCGACGATGCGGCCTGTGCCGGGAAACTGGAGGGGAATCCCGTTCGGGAGGACATCGAAGAAGCGCTTCGCTTCTGCCCGGTAGACTTTATCGTCAACGTGGTACTCGACGAAACGAAAAAAATCGTGAAAGCGGTAGCGGGAGATGTCACGAAAGCGCATCGCGCCGGGTGCCGGTATTTGGATACTTTGTATCGAAAGGAGATTCCAAGCCGCGCCGATATCGTGATCGTCTCGCAAGGGGGAGCGCCGAAAGACCTGAACTTGTATCAGACGCAAAAGGCGCTGGACAACGCAAAGCATGCGATTCGCAAAGGGGGGATCGTCATACTCGTGGGGTCTTGCAAAGAAGGACTCGGGGAAGACGTGTTCGAAAGATGGATGCTGAGTGCAGAATCGCCCGGCGCCATGATCGAAAGGGTGAAGACCGACTTTGAATTGGGCGGGCATAAAGCCGCAGCGATCGCGATGGTGCTGGAAAATGCGGATATCTATCTCGTCAGCGAAATGGAGCCGGACTTTGTCGAAAGGATTTTCCTAAAACCCTATTCGGATGTACAAAGCGCGTATGATGCGGCGATCACGCAACTCGGAAAAGATGCCTCGGTAATCGTCATGCCGTATGGAGGCTCGACATTACCGCACGCCGTTGAATCATAAACGCAACAAAAACCAATTGAAAAGGTGATACCAATGAACTACGCAGAAGAGTCGCTTCGACTCCATGGAGAATGGAAAGGAAAGATCGAAGTCATCGCAACGGTACCGGTCGACTCGAAGGAAGATCTTTCCCTCGCGTATACGCCGGGGGTTGCACAACCCTGCCTGGAGATTGAAAAAGATATCCAAAAGAGCTACGATTTGACCAGGCGCCATAATTTGTGTCTCGTCGTCACGGACGGCACGGCGGTCTTGGGACTGGGAGACATCGGGCCGGAGGCCGCTATGCCGGTTATGGAAGGCAAGTGCGTCTTGTTTAAACGCTTTGGAGGCGTCGATGCATTTCCATTATGCATTAAAAGCAAATCCGTAGAAGAGATTGTGGACACGATCGCACTGATCTCCGGATCCTTTGGCGGCGTGAATCTCGAGGATATATCCGCACCGCGATGCTTCGAGATCGAGAAACAGTTAAAAGAGCGTTGCGACATCCCGATCTTTCACGACGACCAGCACGGAACGGCCATCGTGACGCTCGCAGGATTGATCAACGCGATGAAAGTGGTAGAAAAAGATCTCGCTTCCGCCAAAATCGTGATCAACGGCGCGGGTGCCGCAGCGATCGCGATCGCGAAATTGCTTCTCTCCGCAGGGGTAGAGGACCTCACCTTATGTGACAGTAGAGGCACGATTTACGCAGGGCGAGAAGTTGGAATGAACGAAATCAAAACGGAAATCGCCCAAATTACGAACCCGAGGGGCGTACGAGGGAAACTGGCGGATGCGGTGAAGGGTGTGGATGTGTTCATCGGTGTATCGGCACCCGGCGTATTGACCGGGGATATGGTGCGGACGATGGCGAGCGATCCGGTGATCTTCGCTTGTGCGAACCCGACGCCGGAGATCTTTCCGGAAGAGGCAAAAGCGGCCGGTGCGAAAGTGATCGCAACGGGCCGAAGCGATTTTCCGAACCAGATCAATAATGTACTCGCATTTCCGGGGATATTCAGAGGGGCGTTCGATGTCAGAGCTTCGGATATCAATGAAGCGATGAAGATCCAAGCCGCATATGCTCTTGCGGACTTAGTTGATAAAAATTTATTGTCGGAAGATTATATAATACCGGCAGCCTTTGACCCGCGCGTGGGACCGGCCGTAGCGAAGGCCGTAGCCGAAGCGGCAAGAGAGTCAGGAGTGGCGAGGCTTTAGCCTCTCTCCAGCTTCTTGATAGGAAAGGGTTTTGTTATTCGTGAAAGAAAAACTCTATGATGTTAAATCGATCACGATGGAAAGGAATCTAGAAAAATGAGTCATCAGAAAATTACGAGCTTTACCGAAAAGTGGCTGGAAGACAATCGTCAGACCTTCCATGATCTCACCGATTTCGTGTGGGAGAATCCCGAACTCGGATTGGAAGAGTTCAGCGCCTTTACCGCAGTCACAGACTTACTGGAAAAAGAAGGGTTTTCGATCGAGTACAATGTCGCCGACATGCCGACCGCATTCATCGCGACGTATGGAACAGGCGGTCCGGTGCTAGGCATCAATGTCGAATACGACTGCTTACCGGGGCTCTCGCAAGAAAAGGATAAGCCGTACCCGAGCCCGATCGTGGAG
>CAZFWK010000115.1:0-5619 GCA_964522555.1 uncultured Peptoniphilaceae bacterium
ACGAGGCGACAGACCGTAGTCGTCTACATGAGAGCTGCTCGATCGAGAGATGGGCGGCTCTTTTTCGTTTAGATCGTAGAGAGTTCGGGTATTGTATACAGATGAGATATTTCAAGGAGGGGCAGGATGCCAGGTTATTTTTGGACCATATTGATGGTCTTGTTTGCAATCTTTATCGTTTTATGGTTTATGAGAGGTGCTTTTTTTATGCAGATGAATAAGTCGAAAGCGGTAGAACTGGACGATATGGAGCGGCTGTTGAAAGAGGAAGACGCCTTGATGGTAGACGTTCGTACGAAGCAGGAATACGACAAGGGGCATATTCCCGGCGCGGTGCATGTATTGGCAGATACGGCGAAACAAGAGTTCCCGAGTCTTTACCCGGATCGCAAAAAGCCCTATATTCTGTATTGTTCGAGCGGGATGCGCTCTTCGATTGTGATCGATCACTTAAAAGAAGAGGGCTACACGAATTTACACGATTTAAAACGCATGAAGCGCTATACGGGAGAACTGGAGACGAGCAAGAAGAAATAGCGTGTTGAACTTGGGGGGTGTCTTGATTGGAGAGTGTCTATCGTTTTATCCTGCGCATGAGGGAAGAAAACCCGGGGATTCCTTATCCTTTTGTCGATCGGGAATATGCCGGGATGGTTGAAACTAGCATCACGATCAAAGGCAGCAGCCTCGCCTCTTCAAATCGAAAAATGCTGGCGTACGCGCTGGTCGAAAAAATGTCTTATGCACTTCGCGGTTACGATAATGAAAGTGAGATCCTTCACTTTCTTTCAACGAACCGCGTCGTTTTCTATTTGTCCGAATTGACGGAGCGGATACGCCTTTTTGTTACGACGAACCCTTTTGATTCGGATGCCATCTATTCTTTGGGATACCGTTGGGCCACGGAAAGCTCACACGATCAGCTGGTTTGTATCGGGATGTTGATCCTGGGGAATTTCGAGAATGACATCGTAAAGAATGTGCTTCGCGTACTCGGATATCATAACGCGTTGACGACCTTTGCGATATTTGCCTCGGCACCGTTTTATAATCGTAACGCATTTTTGTTCGATCTTCTGAAAAATACTACTGGTTTTGGAGTAATGGCCGCGTTGATAGCGCTTGAGCCCATCCACACCGAACAACAGGAGTGGATCCGAAAGAACGCTCTCAAAGACACGGCTTTACCGGTCGCTTGTGCTGCGGTTTGCTTTGAGAAACCGGATATGGCCAAATACTTTCGCACCCTCACAATCGATTCGGAGAGCTTTTCGGATGTTTCAAGGCTCATCGCCTACGCCTTGTTGAATGGCGCGTTCGACACCATCGCGTATCACAAAGAGCTGATCCAAAATTTCATCCATGTATCGCCGAAGTTTGCCGATCGTTTTATCGACTATAGTGCGATTCTGGCGCTTTTTCTCCAACTCTTCAAATACGAGGGGAAGTCGATCCACTTTCAAGGCGCCTTCGAGCAAGTCGACTATACGAAAGCGGAGGTGGTAAGCCTATACCGAATCGCCAGAAGCGTAATCGAGCGACCGCTCTGGTATAAAGTTGTAAAGGATCAGCTTACCACTCCTACGGAGGAAACTCGATTGATCACAGCAGCTTTTCGATACCAACCCCTGACACCGCCTTTTTCCGACTTCGGCGCAATGCTTTACCGAAATCCGTTTGATAAAGATCTCCTCGATTTCTTTGAAGAGAATCCGAGATGGTATGTGGAGGGGATGTGCCAATACGTATTGAGTTTTTTATCCGATGCCGAGATGTTTTCAGGTGCAACCGATGCGCCCGACCAATCCGAACTCTATCGAATCTACGAAGCGGACCGATGGCCTGCGGCACTTTTGCGCATGCAGCGGTCGGTAGGCGTGTACGATGAGGAGCTATGCATCAAGTCCTTGCATGCGAGATATATTCCGGCACGTCAAGAGGCGATCCAGAATTTGCAAGAGCATCGTTTGGATTGGGGAGAAGGGGTGAGAGGCGCGCTCTCAGAAGCCTACCCGCTTGAGCCCGTTCAAGAGCTGAAAACGAAAATCGGAAGACTGTTGGGGATCGGCTCCGATCGAGATGGGTTAACCGTAAGAGTCATCGAACCGGAATCGGAAGTAACCAAAGTGCCGGTAACCGGAAGCAAGATTATTCCATTTCCCCAACAAGAAGACGAGACCCCGTAATAGGATCTCGTCTCAGTGTGATATCACAGTCCGTTCAGTCGAGCCCGGTATACCCCTTTCGGCACGCTCACGGACCGCTCGGCCAAGATATGGCCTCAAGGGGTATACCGGGCTCTCCTTCACTCCATCTCGAAAACAACTCTATTTACAGCCTAGACGAGACCCCATATTAGGATCTCGTCTTTTTTCTTATGCGTTGGTTTCTAGCCAAGTGTACGCAACGGCTGCAAGTGCAGCGGATGCTTTCGATAGATTGTCTTCGTTGAAGATTACGCCGGGATTGTGCACCGACAGATCGGTGGGGGATCCCGTGCCGACCATGGCGAACATGCCCGGGATACGGTCCGTCACATAGGAGAAATCTTCAGATCCGGAGAGAGGTTTCGTAGCCAGAACATTTTCACTGCCGAATACTTCATCGAGAACCGGGACGAGAAGATCGACGAGCGCTTCATTGTTGTACACGGGTGGGGTAACGATCCACTCGATCTCGAAACTACCCCCCAACGCGTCACAAACGCCCTTGCAGATACTTTCGATTCGATTGACGATCCGATTGCGATCTTCCAAGTCGAAGCTTCGAATGCTGCCTTCGATCCGCGCGGTCTCGGGAATGACATTGCAAGCGGTGCCGCCACCCAAGATTCCCATTGTGCAAACGGCCGGGCTGAATAAGCTCGTTTCCCTTTCCACAATGCCCGAAACCAAAATATAGATATTGGCAGCGATCAAAAGCGGGTCAATCCCTTTTTCCGGCATCGAACCGTGAGCGCCTTTTCCCTTAATATCGATATAGAACGCATCCATCGCAGCCGACATGACGCCTTTGGTGTACTCGACGGTACCCTTGTTTTGGGTCGACATGACATGAAATGCAAAAGCCGCATCGACCTTCGGATTCTACAACAAACCGTGTTCGATCATCGACAACGCGCCGTTTCGGGTTTCCTCGCCAGGTTGAAACATGAACTTTACTTTTCCTTTAAGAGAGGGCTCAATCTCTTTTAGGATCTGTGCGGCACCCAGGAGCTGAGCGGCATGCATATCGTGTCCGCAAAGGTGTCCGTTGCCATTGGTCGACTTAAATTCCAGATCGTTGATCTCTTCTGTAGGAAGCCCGTCCATATCACCGCGAAGTAAGAAGGTCTTTTCTCCTTGCCCCGCGATCGCCGTAAGTCAAGACGGGCCGCAATCTTGGACTTCGTATCCCATTTGTTCCAATCGATTTCGCACATAGGCGACGGTTTGCGGTAATTCCAACGCGAGTTCCGGAATTTTGTGAAGCGTGCGCCGATCCGCCACTACGGTTTCGTGGTTCGCGTTTGCGAGTTCCATAATTTTCTTAATCATAAAAGACCTCCTTCTTGAATAAAATCAGTATACCCGAAATGCACAAAGTAGTATAATCCGGTAGAATAGAGAAGTGGCGTAAGTTGGGTAAATAGAGCATATCAAAGGAGTGAACCAGATGAACTATCGAGATGAAATACAAACATTACTACCCACTTTGAAACAGTGGATCCGCGTTAAGATGGCCGAAAGTGGAGGGACAACCGCTCTCATCGGGCTATCCGGTGGGAAAGACAGTTCCGTAACGGCCGGGATCATGGTAGAAGCGCTCGGAGCGGACCACGTTATCGGAATCCTAATGCCTAACGGCCGACAACACGATATCGAATTTGCGGAAGGGATCGCGATGCATTTAGGGATTCGACACCGCGTGATCGATATCAACCCGATGACGACCGCGTTTCATGCCCAACTGGAAACCGTGAAAGGCTATTTGATGGAGCAAGTATCAGAGGATACGATCGTCAATCTCCCCGCAAGAGTCAGGATGACCGTCCTGTACGCGCTGTCGCAGTCGATCCCGGGTGGTCGCGTCATCAATACCGGCAATTTGTCGGAAGACTGGGTGGGATATGCCACCGTATACGGCGATACCGCCGGGGCGTTCGCACCACTCGCCTGCTTCACAACGGATGAAGTCATCTACCTCGGCAGTCTGGTCGGAATACCTGAGCCGTACCTCGTAAAACCGCCTGAAGACGGACTAACCGGAAAAACCGACGAACAGAGGCTCGGCTTCTCGTACGAAGTATTAAACCGCTACATTCGAGAAGGCCTAATTGAAGACCCAATCGTAAAAGAAAAGATCGACCGCCTCCACCGCATCAGCCGTTTTAAATTCCAAACGATCCCCATGTATCCCGCACCCCTACCAATCCTGGCAAATGACATCGCGAATGTGTATCCTTGGTAGGTCTCCCGTTCGTAGTACGGAACCGTTCGATCCGATTTGAAATGTGAGATCGTTTTGTGATAATTTAATTAGATAGGTCGAAATGGAGGGTTCTATGAGTATACAACGATTGGAATGGGGATTTGTAAATTGGCAACAATTTGATAAATGTGAAGCAACACAAACCACGGAATTGACGATCGGAATCGGGCAAATACATCCAAATACCATTCAAAAGCCTCACCGACACTACGGAAATGAACAGTATCTCTACATTTTGGACGGTGAGGGATGGTACGGAATCAATGAAAAATGGCAATATGTAAAAGCAGGAGAATTTGTGTATATTCCGCCTGAACCATTCATGAAACGAAGAATCCGCACGGCAAACCGATTCGAGAGCTGATCATATCGAACCCGGTGCGTGTCTATGTGAACGGTAAAGAGCGATTAAGCCCGAAAGAATTTAAAGATCCGCTCATGGCAGCGGTTTTTGCAATGGAGCTCGGGGACCTGAACGCAAAAGACTTTCCGTTGATGGTATTCAGTTCAAGAAAGAGACTACTGTTCAATAATAAGAAATTTCCGGATCTGTGTTTAGAGAACTGCCAACCGCTGATCCATTTGAAAGAGTGCCCCTGTATGAAAATGAAAATGGAAGAAGAGGCGCAGCGATATATCTGTCCGTTCGGGTTAGAAATCTATGATATCCCAATTAAAATCGATGGAGGAGCAAGCGCTCTATTAAAGGGCGGCTTTGTTCTCAATCGCAATCACGCTGAGGGAATCATGAACGTCGAACCTTTGGCAAAATCAACCGAGCATGGAATTCAGACATTCTTAAGCCAAATTGCTGATGGGATCGAAGAAATGATCCGATTCTACAAAATGCGTAATACAATGCGGGAGCATGAGGTGCTGTTAGATGATAAAGAAAAGAATATTCAAACTTTGTTCTCGAATTTACAGAGCGAGAAGAGAAGATCGGTTGATCTCAAGATCAATCATCACTTTCTATTCAATATCCTAAATTACTTTGCTTCGGAAGCGTTAACAGGTGATCGAGAAGATTTATATAGCGGGATTATCGACTTGTCAAAGATGTTTCGCTACTCTTCAGGTGAAGAATATGGAATGGCTACATTTGCGGAAGAACTCGAATATGTCACCATATACTTACGATTACAGAGC
>CAZFWK010000116.1:0-5594 GCA_964522555.1 uncultured Peptoniphilaceae bacterium
TTTGTCGGACAGGCCGATACCCGCTCGCTCTTCTAAAATCGAGAGGAGCGTGTTCAGGCGGTCGCGATACACATTTTCGCTGATTCGCATCGGGTACGGCATAAAGCTCTTGGAAACCAGGCTCTCCACCTCGACGATCAGCATCCGGCTGCCTTCGCTCGTCACCGTGCGCGCCGCGCCGATCACGGCACTTTCTTCCCTCTGCGTCACAAAATACGCCGACGGGTCCGTCACTTCCACGAGCCCCTCCGCTTTCATCTCGAAAAGCCCGATCTCTCCGGTTGCCCCGAAGCGATTTTTCGTACTTCTAAGGATCCGAAGCTCCTCTAAAGGGTCCCCTTCTAAAAGCAGCACGGTATCGACCATATGCTCAAGCGTTCGCAAACCCGCCATTTCGTCCGA
This sequence comes from uncultured Peptoniphilaceae bacterium, assembly GCA_964522555.1. Classification (GTDB taxonomy): domain Bacteria; phylum Bacillota; class Clostridia; order Tissierellales; family Peptoniphilaceae; genus JAAYQA01. The sequence continues at coordinate 403 of CAZFWK010000116.1, forward strand.
CTTCGTCATGTGCCCGACCAAAATCGCCGCCCGCTTCTTCACGGGATCCTTGCAAAGGTCTACGATCCGGTCGGTGCAGGCTACCGTCTGCACGGGGGAACCCGCTCGTTGCGGGTGTTCCGATAGCCGAAATGTCTGGATGCTGTCGATCACCAGTACATCGGCGCTCGTGTTTTGCGCTTGTTCGACCACGGCATCCAACTCCGAGGTGGAGAGCAGCCAGATCCCCGGGTGGATTTTGTCGAAAAGCCGGTCCGCTCGCGACTTGATCTGCGACGCGCTCTCCTCGCCCGAAGCGTACAGCACGGTAAGCCCCGACTTCGCGTATTCCTGCGCCATTTGAAGGAGCAGCGTCGACTTCCCGGCGCCCGGTCGCGCCGTCAGGATGCTCACGCTGTCTCGCACCAAGCCCTCTCCCAACACCGCATCCCACCCCGCGTAAGACGACCGCAGCCGCTCGTTTTCGTCGGTCGACACCTCTAAAAGTCGCACGGAAGGCGTGCTCGGGGCACTTTTCCCGCCCCGGTTCGCCGCCTCGACGACCTCTTCCAAGCTGTCCCAAGACCCGCAAGCGCTACACTTCCCAGCCCAAGTCAGGCTCTTCGCCCCGCAGTTTTTGCACATGTATGTGGTTTTTATCTTAGCCATTCCATCCTCCGCCCTGTCGGGCACCTCCTTCTCCATGCGTGTTTTTCGCTTCGCGAAGCGAGGAGGCAATCTCCGCCCTTATGGGTTTCCTTCCCGAAAAGAGCCGGAGATCTCTCCCCGGCTACTTCTCCCAGCTCTTCAGCCAACTTGCAGTCGCGTTGGACTCTCTAGCCGTAGCGACGGGAATACCCGAACGATCCGGCTGTATTCTTATTTCTTTTGAATCGTGATCTTATCCTCTACATAGTCGATCAGGATCTCGTCGTTTCGGCCGATCTCGCCCTTTAGGATCTCCTCCGCCAAATCGTCCTCGATCAAGCTGTGGAGTGTCCGCTCAAGTGGCCTTGCGCCGTATACCTTGTCGAACCCTTTCGTGCCGATATAGTCGGCCGCGCGATCGGAAATCTCGATGTCGATCTCCATGCCTTTCAGCCTTTCCACCAGTTCTGCCACCATCAAATCCACGATCTCGCGGATATTCTCGGGCTTCAGCGCGCTGAAAATGATGATATCGTCTACACGGTTTAGGAACTCCGGTCTGAAGGTTCTCTTCAGCTCTTCTTCGATGATCTCTTTCATGCGCTCATACTCTTGCTTTTCAACCTCATTCGCCTTGGCAAAACCGATCGTCGTCTGCTTGTCGAGTCTCGTCGCCCCGACGTTTGAAGTCATGATGAGCACCGTATTCTTGAAGTTTACCGTCTTTCCTTTGCCGTCGGTGAGCCTTCCGTCATCCAACACTTGCAACAACATATTGAACACATCCGGGTGCGCCTTCTCGATCTCGTCGAACAGCACCACGGAATACGGCTTTCTTCGCACGGCTTCTGTCAGCTGTCCGCCTTCGTCGTAGCCGACGTATCCGGGAGGCGCTCCAACCAGCCTTGAAACGGAGTGCTTTTCCATATACTCGGACATGTCGATCCGAACCATCGCATCTTCGTCTCCGAAGAGCGATTTCGCGAGCGACTTCGCCAAATACGTCTTCCCTACGCCCGTAGGCCCTACGAAGATAAAGCTTCCGACCGGTTTCTTCGGATCCTTCAGCCCGACGCGCGCGCGTTTGATCGCATGGGAAATCGAGTCGATCGCATTATCCTGTCCTACGACATGCTTCTTCAAGTCGACATCCAAGTTCAGATACTTTTCGCTCTCCTGTTCGGTGAGCCTCGTGACCGGCACATGACTCCAATCGGACACGATCTTCGCAATCTCGTCGAAGCCGACCTCCATCTTCTTGAGGGAGCGCTTGGTTTCCCATTCTTCTTCGCTCGTCTTGATCTTGGCGCGAAGTTCCTTGATCTCGTCTCGAACCGAAGCCGCGCGCTCAAAGTCCTGGATCGCAACGGATTTGTCCTTTTGCGCGACCAGCTCTTCCAGCTTATCTTCCAGCTCTTTCAAATTGTTCGGCGGGATATAGTTTTTCACGCGCATCATGCTCGCCGCCTCGTCGATCAAGTCGATCGCCTTGTCGGGCAGGAAGCGGTCCGTCAAATAGCGGTCGGACAGTTCTACCGCCGCCTCTACGGCTTCGTCCGTGATCTTCACATTGTGATGCGCCTCGTATTTGTCGCGTACACCCTTCAGGATTTGGATCGAATCCTCTACACTCGGCTCCTCTACGATGATCGGTTGCAGTCTTCTTTCGAGCGCCGCGTCCTTTTCGATATGCTTGCGGTACTCGTCGATCGTGGTGGCGCCGATGATCTGCAGTTCGCCCCTCGAAAGCACGGGCTTTAGGATATTGGCCGCATCCAGCGCGCCTTCCGCTGCACCCGCCCCTACGATAGTGTGCATTTCGTCGATAAATAATACGATATTTTGTTCTTTGATGAGCTCGTCGATCGCTTGTTTCACGCGCTCTTCAAACTCTCCGCGGTACTTCGTACCCGCCAGCATGCTCGCCAGATCCAAACTCACGATCCGCTTTTCCCGCATGATCTCCGGCACATCGCCCTCTACGATTTTTTGCGCGAGCCCCTCCGCGATGGCGGTCTTGCCGACGCCCGGCTCCCCGATCAGGACGGGGTTGTTCTTTGTCCTTCTCGAAAGCACCTGGATGATCCGCTCGATTTCCATCGTGCGCCCGATCACCGGGTCGATCTTTCCGTCTGCCGCCATTTGGTTGAGGTCGCGGCTAAATCTTTCCAATATGGATTGCTTTTTTTCTCCAGTTTCTGCCACTTCTTCTTGCTCCTTTGGTGCGTTTAATTCCTGTAGGATGATCTCGACTACGGCATTCTTATCGACACCGTTCAGCTTTAGCATCGTGGTCGAGATGCTCCCCTCTTCTCGTAATAATGCGAGCAAAATGTGCTCGGCACTCACAAATCGGTGCCCCAATTGTCTCGCTTCGTTTTCCGCTTGCTGCAATACGCGCTTCACCCGAGGCGTAAAGCCCGTCGGCGGCGCTTGTGCTTTGCCTTCCCCGATCATTTCCCGTACCGTCTTCGAAAGCGCTTCGAAGGACGCGCCGCACTGAATCAGCGCGAAAGGCGCGATATTGTCTTGGTTAAACATCGCCAATAGGAGATGCTCCGTGCCGATATAGTCGTGCTTCATCGACCAAGCTTCCATCGAGGCATCGCGTAATAACTGATTTACATCTTTACCGTTTGCCATATACTTCCTCCTTGTCGAAGTACTCACGGATATACTGCGCGCGCACTTCGTCCTCTGTTTCAATTTGATTGGTTTGGTGTTTATACTGGAGCATCGTGTATTTTTGTACATTCAGCATCAGGTCGTCCAGCTTTCGGATATCCGCGCCCGGGAAAAGTCCGACGCCGACCCCGACTCGCAAGTGCGAGAGGTGCTGCAGCGCTTCCTTCGCGGAAATCACCCGCGCAAAGCGGAGCGTTCCAAGCGACCGATAGATGCCGTCTAACGCCATCGTGGGCGTATGCGCCATCATGGACGTGCGAATATTTCGCTCCTGCTCGACGAGATTACTTACGACTTTGCTCAAGCGGTCGATCCCGTCTTCTTCCGTAAAGCCTAAGGTGCGTTGGTTCGAAATTTGGAACATATCGCCCAGCGCCTCGCTGCCCTCGCCGTAGATCCCGCGAACGACCAGCCCCAGCTTTCCTAAGCTGTCGAAGGTTCCCTTCAGTTGATTTGCGTATTTCATCGCCGGCAAATGCACCATGACGGAAGCCCTGAGCCCCGTCCCCGTATTGGTCGGGCACGCGGTCAAATATCCGAATTCCATATGCCAAGCGAAAGTCATCATGCTCTCGAGTTGCGTTTCAAAATCCATCACCGTGCGAAACGACTCCTGCAACTGCATGCCCGGTTTCAGGCATTGCAAGCGGAGGTGGTCTTCTTCGTTTACCATCACGGTCATCTGTTGGTCATACCGTAGATAGTACTCAGAGATCGCGCGGTTTTTTACGAGGTCCGGGCTGATCAAATGCTGTTCGACCAGTACGCGGCGCTCGATTCGGTCGACATCCGCTACCAAAAAGCGAGAAAACATCTTCGAGCGGTCGACCCCGATCATCGCCTCTTCTACCGCTGCCGCAATCTCTTGCGCTTCTTCTTTATCGCAACGATTCGGAAAGCGGTGGTGCTGCAAGTTTCGAGCGAGGCGGACTCTCGAGCTTACGACGATATCTTCGTCTTTTGTGTCGCCTTGTAAGATCCACTTCGGCATCACGCTTCCTCCTCTTTTAACGCAGCATGTAAGAGCTTCACTTCATCCCGAAGTACCGCTGCGGTTTCGTAGTCTTCGGAAAGGATCAAGTCGTTCAGCAATTGTTTTTTCTTTTCGATTTCGTCGTGTATCTCTTTCAGACGTTTATAAGAAGGCGGCACATCTCCAATATGGGAAGTCGCCCCTTGTGTCATGCGGAGGGTTTCCCGAATGCGATCCTGAAATTCCACATAGCAACGGTCGCATCCGAAGCGCCCCGTATGCATGATATCCGCGTAGGAGCTCCCGCAAAACGAGCAGTGATGCTCATCTTCTTGCGACTCTCCCTCCGCTTCTTCCGTTTCGTCGAAGATCGCACCCAAAAGCTTTTTGAGATTATCTTGATAATACAAAAAGCCCTCCGGATTCTCTTTCGAATCAGAAAGTGAAACGATGAGCGCATCTTGTGCACAGCCTGCACACAAGTGCATCGTCTTTACATCGGTACCGTCCTTCATGACGACGATTTCGATACCGGCCGTTTGTTCGCAGCGATCGCATTTCATTTTGATTCCTCCGATCGGAAGTAGACCATCAGCATATTGCGCAAGATATCCGCGCGAACGGCATTTCGGTCTTCTTTTACACGCCCCAAGCAAGTATCTTCCATCGCTTGCAACATGAGCGTGCCTTCATTTTCTGTCGCGATTTTATCCTTTACGAGCTTTTTGATGATATGAAAAGCTCGGTCTTTTGTGATCTGTTCGCCGATGGTATTTTGGATGATATCGGTGAGCGTATCGTCGTTACCCATGGTGACTTTTACGATGCGGATATAGCCCGCTCCCCCTCTTCGGCTCTCTATAGTATACCCTTTGTACGGGGTGAATCTTGTGGTCAAAACATAGTT
>CAZFWK010000117.1:0-5573 GCA_964522555.1 uncultured Peptoniphilaceae bacterium
CGGTGCCAGACAAGCTGTGCACCCTACGACTACCCTAGTATTTCGCGGTGCTGTGGAGTGGATTGTCGTATGAAGGAAATCTCCCTGCCCACGGTGCCAGACAAGCTGTGCACCCACCCGCGCCTCCTCCAGCCCATAGAAAGGACCCCTCTCATGACCCATATCATTTCCCCCACCCCTGCCGCTCTTTCGTATCTTTCTTCTCGCGACAAGCGCATGGCGGCTCTGATCGACCGTGTTGGTCCGCTTTCTCGTTCCGGGAATCCGGATATATTTTCTGCCGTGATCCGGCATATTATCGGCCAGCAGATTTCCACTTCCGCTCAGGCTACTGTGTATGCGCGGTTGCAGGCTTTGGTGCCTGCCATCACTGCCGAGTCGATCCTCGCTCTTTCCCAAGATGAGCTCAAGTCCATTGGCATCTCTTATCGCAAGGAAGACTATATCCGAAGTTTTGCTGATGCAGTTCACACGGGCGCTTTCGATCCCGATTCTCTCCACGCTCTTTCCGATGCCGAGGCGATCGCCTTCCTTTCTTCCCTCAAGGGGATCGGCGTTTGGACGGCGGAGATGCTTCTGATTTTCACCTTGAATCGTCCGGATGTGCTTTCTTTTGGAGACCTCGGGATCCGCCGCGGGTTGATGATGCTGTATCGGCACAAGGAGATTCCCAAGGAGCGCTTTTTGCGTTCCCAAAAGCGGTTTTCTCCATACGGCACGACGGCTTCGCTTTATTTGTGGGAGCTTGCGGGCGGTAAAGTGGAGGGATTTTAGATTGCATCACCACGCATTGCGTGGTACAATACATATGAACTACAACCGAAATATTACTATATATTGTATCTACAAGGTGCGGATGCCTTTCGCTTAAAATGGAAACAGGTGAAATGCCTGTGCGGTCCCGCCGCTGTATGGAGATAGTACCGACGATACCACTGGGAAACCGGGAAGGGTCGGGTGTTGGACTCCGAGCCAGAATACTTGCCTTGTAGACGCCCGCGTAACGGTTGATTACAAACGGAGCGATCAAGAGACGGTTCTCTTTTGTTGCTTCTTACCAGGAGGCTTTTTTTATGTCTGTTTTGTTTCTACAATCCCCGAAAACCATCGTGAAAAGAGACGGAGGCAGTATGCCATTCGACTCCTATAAGATCCGCCATGCAATCGAGAAGGCGGCCATGGCGACGAACGAACCCGGGCTCGACGCGAAAGCGCTCGATACCCTTACGACGCATGTGCTGTCTCGCTTGCATTTGCAATCGACCCCTACTGTCGAACATATCCAAGACCTGGTCGAACAAGCGCTCATCACCTGCGGTTTCGCCCAAACCGCCAAAGCGTACATCCTCTATCGGGAGGATCGCAAGCGCAAAAGGGAAACCGGCGCTGAGCTCATGCAGCTTTACAAGGAGATCAGCTTCTCGGCAGCGGCCGATGCCGATTTAAAGCGTGAAAACGCCAATATTGACGCCGATTCCGCAATGGGTACCATGCTCAAATACGGCTCCGAAGGTGCCAAGCACTTTGTGGACAAGTATATCCTGCCCGAAGAGATGGATAGCGCGCACAAAAAAGGCGAGATCCACATCCACGACAAGGATTTCTATCTGCTGACGGAAACCTGCTGCCAGATCGACCTGATCCGGCTTTTTGAGAACGGATTTTCTACGGGGCACGGCTATTTACGTAAGCCCAACAGCATCCAGAGCTATTCGGCGCTGGCTTGCATCGCGATTCAGGCGAACCAAAATGAAATGCACGGCGGCCAGTCGATCCCCAATTTCGACTTCGCGATGGCGCCGGGTGTAGAGGTCAGCTGGAGAAAAGCACTTACTTCAAATGCCGAGCGCGCGTTTTCTGTTCTTCGTCTGACGAGTGCCGATGCAGGGGATGTGCCGGCTCTTAAGACCGTCACGAGAGGCTTCACCCTTTCAGAACCATCCGTAACCGAGAGCCAACTGATCGCTCACTTCCAACAGTATCTGCCCACGCTTCCCGAAAGTGTGATCGCGCAAGTGGTAGGCGGGGTCATAAAAGAATCGTTAGCCGATACCGACCGCGCCACATACCAAGCGATGGAAGCTTTTATCCACAACTTAAATACCATGAACTCGCGCGCCGGCGCCCAGGTGCCGTTTAGTTCCGTCAACTATGGGACCGACACTTCGCTTGCGGGAAGGCTAGTCGTAAAAAATCTGCTGGAAGCGACCCGTGCCGGTCTTGGAAATGGCGAGACGGCGATCTTCCCGGTGCAGATCTTCAAAGTAAAAGAAGGCGTCAACTACAATCCGCAGGACCCGAACTACGACCTCTTCCGGCTCGCGATGCAAACTTCGGCTGAGCGGCTCTTCCCGAACTTCAGCTTTTTGGATGCGCCTTTTAATGCGCAATATTACCGCGAAGGCGACTCCAATTCGGAGGTCGCGTATATGGGCTGCCGTACGCGCGTCATCGGCAATACACACGATCCCGATAGAGAGGTTACGGGAGGTAGGGGCAATCTAAGCTTCACTTCGATCAACTTGCCTCGCATCGGGCTCGAATCGAACGGGAACTGGGAGCGCTTTTTCGAGATCCTAAACGAGCGCATGGAAGTGGCCACCCGCCAGCTCCTGCACCGGTACCGTATTCAAGGTTCTAAAACCAAGAAAAACTACCCTTTCCTGATGGGGCAAGGCATCTGGCTGGATTCCGAAAAGTTGAAAGACGACGAACCCATCGCAGAAGTCCTCAAGCACGGCACCCTTACGATCGGGTTTATCGGGCTTGCGGAAACTCTCACCGCGATGACCGGCTCCCACCATGGGGAAAGCGAAGTAAGCCGCGAACAGGGGCTTGGCATCATCCGCCATATGCGCGAGTTTACCGACTCCCTTGCCGAAAGCTCGGGGCTCAACTTCAGCCTGATCGCAACGCCCGCGGAAGGACTCTCCGGTCGTTTCGTACGGATCGATAAAAAGCGCTTCGGCGTGATCCCCGGCGTGACCGATCGCGAGTACTACACGAATTCGTTCCATATCCCCGTGTATTACCCGGTTGCCGCACACAAAAAGATCGAGATCGAAGCGCCGTACCATGCGCTTACGAATGCCGGGCACATCACTTATGTGGAGATGGATGGCGATACTGCAATGAACCTCCCCGCGTTTGAGGCGGTCATCCGCCGGATGAAGGAAGCGGGCATCGGCTACGGATCCGTGAACCACCCGGTCGATCGCGACCCGGAGTGCGGCTACACCGGCGTCATCCATGACACTTGCCCCCGCTGCGGCCGAACCGAATCAAAAGGCCCAAAGTTTCAGCGTATTCGCCGCATCACAGGGTACCTCGTCGGCACGACCGACCGCTTCAACGACGCCAAAGCGAAAGAAGAAAAAGACCGCGTCATTCACCGATTATGATTCTGCCTAGCTTTACGCAATGTGAAGATATTGCGTTTCTCCAAGAAATTTTGGGGCAAGTGCCAAAAGAGGTGCGTGAGCAGCCGGAAGTAGAAGAGACATTATGCGTAGCCGGGCTGGTCGAAGGCTCTACCGTCGACGGGCCGGGCTTTCGTCTCACGGTGTTTGGGCAAGGTTGCCCGCACCGCTGCCCCGGCTGCCACAATCCGCAAACTCACGCATTTTCCGGCGGCACGGATACCGCAGTGTCGGAAATTCTGGGACGACTTTCGCAAGACCCGCTTGCAGCCGGGCTCACCCTATCCGGAGGGGAGCCCTTTTCGCAAGCGAATGGCTTTGCTGTGCTGGCAAAAGCCGCGAAGAGCATGGGGTACAGCGTGATCACCTACACCGGCTACGAGCTTTCTGAACTGCTTATACGCGCAAAAAAAGAGGAAGCCGTGTTAAGCCTCCTCCAAGCTACCGATCTTTTGGTCGATGGACCTTTTGTGCAAAGCCTACGTTCCCTCAGCCACCCGTATCGCGGCAGCACCAACCAAAAGCTATGGCTTACGCGGGCGCGCCTTGCTCCGCAAGCTCCAGTAAATAAGAAATGATCTCATCTCGATCCGACATCATGGTGAACGAATTTTTCGATTCCTCTACAATTTCAAGCAAACTGTCCACCATTTGAGTGGAAGACAAATCGTAGTAAATGTAGCTGTCTTTTTTCAGAACGGCTAGATCTTTCTTGATATAGGCACGCGGCGGGAAATAAAGAAAAGAATACTGCGTGTTCTTCCGATTAAACGGCGTTAAGCTGTCATCAAAGACGATCACCGTGAAATTAGGCAGCTGCTCCATCCGGATCGCAATATTTTCGAAATACTGCTGGATCTCTTCCTCGTTTAAAAACATGCGATGCAGCCCTACCTGTATCTCGCCGAAACGCCTAAAATCAACCAACATGCTGTTGGGGATCAGCATGGTCACATTGTTGGTTTCCAAGATTTTGTCGCTTTCTTGCAACAGGGAAACCAAGTCGCCAAACTGCTTTCCGCCGATTTCTCCGCGTCTGTAAAGCGCATCCAGCAGCAGCTCATCTAAAAAGAATCCGTTCATATAATACCCGGTGATCAGGCAATTCGCGCTCTTGGAGCGGTGACCTTTGTACAACATATATTCAAAATCGTCTTCTTTTACTTCTTCCATCAGCAGATTCTTTCGCTGGAACAGGGGAGAAGCTTTTTGTATGGAAAACTCGATGATATCGGGGTCTTCCGTATAAAACATGCTCTGGATTCGATTGTCGTCGTCCACCAAATAATAGCAGCAGAACATATCCTTGCAAATTAGAAAATACCCGCCTCGAAAATCCTTCCGATTGTACAGCTGTACTTCAAATGGAGCGGTTCGCAAAATCAAGTTAAAGAATGACCCGAAGTACTTTTCGGGAGCGGTTGGAAACTGATTCTCGGTGATCGCGAGCTTCATCTTCACGTCGATCTCTCGGGTGACCGTCATATCAAAAGAATTCAAGTGTTCGGGCAACGACAGCCAAAACAGGTCGAAGGTCATCATGATCTCGACCTCCCTTTGCGCGGTTTGGATCGCTTGTGCGATCAACTGCACCGTGAGCGCCGCGATTTTTTCGTAGCCCGTAACCGCCATCGTGCGAATGGTGAAGGCATCGTCCTTTGTTGTCGATTTCGATTGCAATAGGGAGAAAGAATACGCGTCCCCCAATATGCTGTTCACAGCACGCATGATGGTGTCGAGGTCGATCAATAGGAGTGACCGAGTCGTAAATTCCTGTAATTGTGCGTGGAGTTTTTTCTTTTCTATTTCTACGGCAAAATAAGAGCTCAATGTCGAAATGAGCACGTCAATTTCTTTTTCGGCCGGAATGTTCTTCCCGGCAGTCCACTTGCTGATATACGAATTGTGGTAGCCGATCCGATCCGCTACATCCTTTCTGGATACGCCGGTCAACTCGATCAAGCGATTTAGCGCATTTCCAAAATCCATGAGGCTCCTCCTCTCTCTTTATCGAGCCATCGAAACAAGGTATTCCGCCAACTCCTCGGGAGAATAGTTCGTATCGCTCATTTGGGATAAGTCGAGCAGCACCTTTGAAATCCGCTCTGCGATCTCAGGCGAGAGTATCGCGTAATAGGCAGAGCTGCCGTTTTT
>CAZFWK010000118.1:0-5566 GCA_964522555.1 uncultured Peptoniphilaceae bacterium
AATGAGCAACAACCGAGGCATGCGACATTATTTAATGTAAAGATGCGATCTTCGGTGGTTTCGCCGTCTTTGATCCCGAGCGCTTCCGTAACCGCTTCTTCAATTTTTGCGGCGCCATTTACGTGGCAAGCCGTTCCTTGGCAAAGCATAATAAGGTGTTTGCCAACCGGTTGCAAACGAAATTGCGCGTAAAATGTCGCCACGCCGTATACGACCGAAGCAAAAATCCCTGTTTTTTGGGAAATATAGTCAATCGCCAAAACCGGTATATAACCGTAGATCTCTTGCGTCTGTTGTAAAATCGATATCATGGAGCCCTCAATGGGTCCATATTTTTCGATCACGCCGTCAATCAGTGTTAGGTCGACTCCTTCTTGAGCGGCCCTCTCCTTCAGTTCAGTGAGTGATTTTTTCACGCTGACACTTCCTTTCATCCAAGAAAATGGTTTGCACGCTGCATTAACCCGAGCAGCCATCGTCATGTCTCTATTATAGACGATTCCGAAACGTCGAACAAGCAAATGTCGAAACACTAAAGAAATTTAATAAACTATGATTTGTTATCATTCCAACATATTGGATGAATACGCATTTTAGAACCGAGAGAAACCGTTCGAAACGAATTGAATACAGGCATTTTCCAAAATTGTCGTATGCGTATTGAGATAATCCCATGTATATTCAAAATCATTTTCCATAAAAAATAATTAATTATCACCCCTTAAACTGTATATTTTGGCATTTTATCAGCTCGGCTTTATTTCCCTTTTTCTGCTATACTGACACCAAGTCTTAAATGAAACGAATCTCGAAGGAGGAACTTATGCGCTCCCATAACTTACGTGGCCTCACAAAATCGACCATTGCTTCGATGTACCGTGCTTTACCCCGCATTCTTAAATATCAGCTTCTAACCCGCCTGCTATTTGGTGCCGACATTTTGGCTGCTGACAGAATTGATCATGGCCAATCTCGGACTAAATGTCATCACAAACAGCACGCTTCGCCAATTCCTCCTCACGAAAGAAGGTTTCGCCGTAGTCTTATTGGGCATGGTTTTTCTGTTTCTGGGAATCATACTCGAAATCTTTGGCTTTGTGACGATTAGCGCACGCGTAATCAAAAATCAAAAGGAGAGCACTTACAGGCTTCTCGTTTGGGAGAATCTGAAAAAACTTCCCGGCTTCTTTCGCTTGGGTGGCCTCTTGCTGATCCTCTACCTCTTGATTTTCATCCCGCTTTCCGGCTCGGGGATCACCATCAGCTTTCTTCGAAACATCAAAATCCCCAATTTTATTACGAGCGTGATTGAATCAAACCCGATGTATTTTGGGGTCTACGCAGCTCTTACGATCGGAATGCTTCTGTTCAGCGTTCGTTGGATCTTCACTTTTCACTTTATGGTGATCGGAGGAGACCCGGTCGATGTCGCCATGCGTAAAAGCGCGGATCTGTTTCGCAGGAACAAAAAAAATCTCATTCTTGCGTATACGATCGTCACACTTTTGGGGATTGCGCTCCTGCTGGTCTTGATCCTCTTGTGGTTTGCCGGGATCGCCTTTCTATCCTCGCGATTAGACTTAAAGACCGCAACAGGGCTTGGCGTGATGTTTGGACTCTTCCTGATTCAGACGATCGGGATCTTTCTGGCAACGATGCTATTTGTTCCGTTTGAAATCCACTTCCTAACGTCGATTTTCTATCGGTTGGTGGAGAAAGACCCTCATTACGAGAGTCTTTACGATCGCTACCCGCTATTCCCCGAGAGGAAAAAGACAAAATTCATCGACCGCCTGTTCTTGAAGCCGGCCCGACTGATCGTTCTTACGCTCCTCGTCGTCGTGAGCATATCCGTCCTCGCAGGGCGATTCCCCGATCAATTTTTGCCCTACCAAAGAGAGATCGAGATCGTCGCACACCGCGGAGGCGGATTTGTCGCACAGGAAAATTCCATGGCCGGTTTACAGGCTGCCATCAAACTCGGCGCAAATTACACTGAGATCGATGTGCAGCGGACGAAGGACGGACACTATATCTTGAATCACGATCAGACTTTCCAAAGGGCTGCGGGCATGAAAGCCAGAGCGGAAGACCTCACGCTCGCAGAGGTCGAGCAACTGACGCTGAAACCCCATCCGGGGATTCTCGAACCGCAAAAAGTCCCCACACTCAATGCGTTTTTGGATGAAGCGAAAGGCCGCATTCGCATATTCTTGGAGTTGAAAGGTTCCACAGCGGACGAGAAGATGGTCGACGATACTGTCGCGATGATCAAAGAAAAGAATATGCAATTGGATGTCGTATTGGTTTCTTTAGACTATAAGATTATTCAATATATCGAGAGCAAATACGCCGATATGCTGAGCGGTTTCATTTACTTTCTCTCTTTAGGCGATATCGCCTCTCTAGACGGGGATTATTTGATCTTGGAAGAAGGGACCGCTACAAAAAGCAATATCCAATCGATTCAAATGGCGGACAAGAAAGTCGTCGTATGGACCGTGAATACGGAAGATTCCATCCGAAAATTTGCCGCTTCGGATGTCGACGCGATCATCACAGACGAGATCGAAATGGTGAAAGACGAGCTCATCTACAGAAATTCCCTGTCCCAAAGAGACAAAATGCTCGAAATGTTTGTTCCAAAATAAAAGAGCGGATTCCCAACCGGGTCCGCCCAAGAGTGTAGATATTTTGGTTTTTCGAAATGTAGTGAAGGAGAGCCCGGTGTACCCCTTGAGGCCATATCTTGGCCGAGCGGTCCGTGAGCGTGCCGAAAGGGGTATACCGGGCTCGACTGAACGGACTTTATCCACACTTTGGAGCGGATTCCCAACCGGGTCCGCTCTTTTTTATTGCAGTTTGCGCATCTTTTCTTTAATTCGACCTTCCTTATAGGCTTGCACCAAGTCTTCCAAGTCATTGCAACGCTCGAGAAGCTCTTTTCCTTCATCGGTATCGCCGATTAGGAGCCTTCTTTCCATTTCGTCCTCGATCGTCAGATTCGGCGTATACGATCCGATGTCGTTTTCGATCTGATCGAAATTGCTGTGTTCCGCTAGTGCCAAATGGTGCGAATTAAAGATCAACGTGTAACCAGCGATCCCCGTTTTGGGTTGATACGCTTTCGAGATCCCCCCGTCGATTACGAAAAGTTTGCCGTTTGCCTTGACTGGCCTCTCGCCATCTTTGATCTTCACCGGGACATGCCCGTTGATAATATGGCTGTGGGCACTATCCACTTTAAACTCCTGCAAGATTCGATCGCAAACTTCTTCCGACTCGGCTAAGCGATAGTATGGATTATACACTTCCCGCCTGAGATCGGCGTCGTCGACAAAGTAATTTTCAAAAGTTGCGATCTTACTCTTTCCAAACATCGGAGACTTCGGCCCACCCCACAGATACCACATGAAATCGACCGCGGCTGCATGCGACCGCTTGCTACCGCCGCCGTAATAGGCTTGAGCGGTTTGTCTTGCGATATAGTCCATCAAAGCCTTCCCGCCGATTTTTTTTCCGTCGATGTCGAGCGTGTCAAACTCTCCTTCTTCCGTAAGGGGAATGCAACCGTGGAACAGAAGGTTTCCATTCGATACCCGGTACGGGCTTCCGTGTGTGTATAAAAACGCGACATGGCGATGGAGCGGCTCAGAGTGCTGGTACGAAGATCGAAGCACAACCATTAGCTCTTCCTCTTCTACAGAGAGTTTCGTCGGGTCGTCGGGGTCGATCGTGGGGAAATTCGTGTCGAGCATCGGGTACTCCTTGCCGTCCAAAACGTAGACCATGCGATGAAAGTCTACATTTAAGAGGCACTTTCGGTCGTCCATTTTATACTCGGGGCGTCTTTCGTAGAGCTTTGTCTCGAGTTTAAACATCAGGATCGCGATCGCCTTATGCATCTTTGCCGCAAGGTTGATGTCGACCATATCATATACATTTTCGTCGAGCACTTTGGGAATAAAACGCTCGCAAGGGTCGTCGTGGTATACTTCTTGCGCAAAAGAAGAAAGCGCACGCAAGTTCAGGCTGTAGCCGTCTTCTAATGCATCGAAGTTATTGTAGGCGATATTGGCGCGGATCACGCTGCACATGCATACCTCGTTTCCGGCCGCTGCTCCCATCCACTGAATATCGTGGTTGCCCCATTGAATATCGACGCGCTCAAAGTCGATCAGCTCTTCCATAATACGGTGTGGCGCTTTTCCACGGTCGAAGATGTCACCGATTATGTGTACATAGTTGACGGATACTTTTTGAATAATCAAGCACATCGCGACGATAAAAGGCAGCGCGTCATTTGCATCGATGATAATTCCGATAATCTGATTTGCATATTCAGCGCGGTTAAAGTCGTCGGTGTACGCATAGAGCAGCTCCGTAATCACATCTACATATTGCGGGGGCATATATTCCCGCACCGTGAGGCGCGCTTGTTTCGCCGACACATAACGCAGCAAGTCCGCCAAGCGGATGATCGTGATGCGGATCCATTCGTCGTCCAACTCTTCTTTTTCTCGCATAATCTGCATGATCTTTTCCGGATCGTAAATGAGATTCGCGAGGCGGTTTTGCTCTTTGTCGGTGAGAGAGCTGTTGAACATGTCCCGAATTTTGGTGCGAATATTCCCCGAACCCGACCGCATTAGGTGGATGAACGCGCCATCTTCTCCGTGTAAGTCGGAAAAATAGTATTCGGTCCCCTTTGGAAGCTTGCAATACGTCCTGAGCCGAATAATTTCTCCCGTAGCCGCGGTTACATTCGGGAATTCTCTCGACAAATGGCGCAGATACTTTTCTTTACTCAATTCAATCTCCTTTATAACTCATCTTTAGGGTCAGTGATCTGCAAAGTATCGAAATGCCCGAGCGCCGCGATATCGGTAAGCAGATCGTGGTCGTGTTTCATTACTTTCATGTCGATCCGGTATTCATACACATGATGCAATAAATTTTCTCTTAATAGGACGGTTTCGTTCGACTTCATCAAGCGGATGTGATTTTCATGAAAGTACGCGCGGATCGCATCGTTGATATTCTCGTCTCCTACGTATTTCAAGGTAAGAATGCGCATATTGGGGAAGCGAAAGATTCGCTTCACCAATAGCAAAGTGACGAGCACCGCGATGATCCCCGCTGTCGCGATCGCGTAAAATCCGACGCCAATCGCGATACCTAAAGCCGCCACCGTCCAGATGGAGGCAGCCGTCGTAAGCCCCGACACATGATTTTGCGTCACGATAATCGTGCCCGCACCTAGAAACCCGATCCCGCTCACGATCTGGGCGATCAATCGAGTAGAGTCGGCGTTTAGCACAGCCTTTGCAATATCGGATCGGCTCGCGAGAAGGAGAATGCGCTCGGACATCTCCATTTGCACCAAAGCTAAGATGCAAGCGCCGACTGCCACCATAATATGTGTGCGAAACCCGGCGTCTCGCCCCTTTTTCTCGCGCTCGTACCCGACAATCCCTCCTACAGCAATCGCCGCAAGAAGTCTGCCGTTTACTTCCCAATAACTGAGTTCGTGTATATCCATCGGACTTCCCTTTCCGGGACTGTA
>CAZFWK010000119.1:0-4424 GCA_964522555.1 uncultured Peptoniphilaceae bacterium
GGTGCGGTCATGGGATCGAAGAATCTCAAGGCGATCGCCATTCGCGGTACCGGAAAAGTGGAACTTGCAGACGAAGTGGGCTTGGCGGAAGTCGTCAAAAAGAACAATAAGCTCCTGTTGGAAAACGGCGTTACGGGGACAGGTTTACCGACTTACGGCTCCGCGATCCTCGTCAATATCATCAACGAACCGGGTATCCTACCCACCAACAACTTCCAGCTTTCGCAATTTGAAGAAGCGGAAGAGATCAGCGGCGAGCGCATGACCGAAAAGTATCTGGTCAAAAAGCACCCCTGCTACCGTTGCCCGATCGGCTGCGGCCGTTGGATCGACTTAAACGGCAAGCAAGGCGGCGGCCCGGAATACGAAACACTTTGGGCTTTCGGCTCGGACTGCGGCGTCGACGATATCGAAAAAATCATGGAAGCGAACTTCCTGTGTAACGAATTGGGGATCGACACCATCACGGCCGGTGCGACGATCGCGGCTGCAATGGAACTCTATCAATTGGGCCTCATAAAAGACGAAGAGCTGGACGGCGTCTCGCTCAAATTCGGCGACGCTGATGCAATGGTCGAATGGACGAGAAGAATGGCGCTTCGAGAAGGCTTCGGCGACAAAATGGCGGACGGATCGTATCGCCTGTGCGAAAGTTATGGCAGAGCCGACCTTTCCATGACCGTCAACAAGCAAGAACTTCCCGCCTATGACCCCAGAGGGGTACAAGGCCAGGCGCTTTCGTACGCAACCTCGAATCGCGGCGGCTGCCACGTGCGCGGCTATTTGATCTCGCCTGAGATCTTGGCAACACCGGAAAAGCTCGACCGCTCGACTACGGAAGGCAAAGCGCTTTGGACGAAGATCTTCCAAGACCTCACCGCCGTGATCGACTCCGTGGGACTCTGCTTATTTACTTCGTTTGCGTTGGGCGTAACGGAATACCGCGAAATGCTGAATGCAGCGACCGGACAAAATTTGACAGATGAAGAAGTGATGATGGCGGGAGACCGCATCTGGAATATCGAACGCTTGTACAATCTCGAAGCCGGGATCGACCCGAAAAACGATACACTTCCCAAGAGACTCCTGGAAGAAGGAATCGCGGAAGGACCGTCCAAGGGAGAGGTAGCCAGACTCGACGTCATGCTGCCCGAATACTACAACCTGCGCGGCTGGACTGCGGAAGGGATCCCAACGGAAGAAACAAAGGAAAAACTGGGGCTGAAATAGTTGAAAGTAAAGGTACGACTCTTCGCGACGCTTCGAATCGGTCGCGATAAGGAGGTATGGGTGGAAGGGGAGGCACCTCTCACCGTGCAAGAAGTGGTCGACTCACTCCAAATTAAAAATGAAGAGATCGCGATTCTGCTTCGAAACGGGTGGGATGTCGAGTACGATGCGGTTCTAACGCAAGAGGACGTCCTCTCCATCTTCCCACCGGTGGGAGGCGGCTAAATGGACCGATACAACCGAAATGAAAATACGCTTTCGCACGAACAGAATTTGAGTTTGCGTACCAAAAAGGTTTGTGTGATCGGTTGCGGAGGGCTCGGTGGATTGATCATCGAGCTTCTCGGCCGTGCCGGCATCCTTTCGATCACGGCTGTCGATTCGGACACCTTTGAGGTAACCAATCTGAATCGACAGCTTTTTTCGACTGTGGAAAACATCGGGAATTCGAAAGCGCTCGAAGCGAAAAAGAGAATGCAAGCGGTGAACCCCGATGTTGCTTTACATGCGTTAGATGTATTTTTAACGCAAGAGAATGCGAAAGATATCCTTGCGGGCCACGACCTCGTGATCGACGCGCTCGACTGTATCAAGACTCGGTTGATGCTCGAAAGAGAGGCGCACGCGCTGGGAATTCCCCTTGTGCACGGAGCGATCGCCGGGTGGTACGGGCAGGTCGCCGTCAGTTACCCGGGCGACTATTTGCTGCAAAGGCTCTACGGCCATTCCGAAAGCAAAGGGATCGAAAAGGAGTTGGGAAACCCGCCCTTTACGCCCGCCTGCATCGCCTCGATGCAAGTCGCGGAAGCCGTCAAAGTGCTGATTGGCTGCGAACAAGCACTTCGAAACAAGGTCTGCTATCTCGATTTATTGGAAAATGAGATGACGATCATCCCGATGTAACTCGTAGGGTGCACAGCTTGTCCGGCACCTTGGACGGGAGTTGGCCTTGGTATGGCGATGATTCCGGTATGCGACACAGCCTGCATCATGGCGGTGTTACACGAGGTAACACCTTACGACTGCGCGAAGAAGTTCATCAATGCCGTAGGGTGCACAGCTTGTCTGGCACCGCGCACCGGAATTCGCCCGGATACGGCAGCTTCTTAGTCTGCAAGCAATCTATACTATGCAATGGAAATCAGGTAGCACCCTGCGGCTTCACAGGGTGCTACCGATTTTTTTCTTGAAACGCGAGTACGTGTTTGAGCACTTCCTCTTTATAACCGTCTTCTCCCGGGTACCCGACCACCAAGTGCCCATGCTGCTTGACCTTGCCCAGGATCATCAGATTGCGATACAGGTGATTATCGCCCGTGCCCTGCCAGCGCATATCGGTCAGAATGCCGATGATCATCCGAGGGATCCCGTTTCCCTGCTCTTCTTCGATCTCCTTCATGACCCCGTGCGCCATAATCTCTCCAGCCACCCCGTCGTCGATCGAAAGGCCATCCAGGCAAGCGATCAAGAGATTCGACTTTCGAAGCTCCCTCGTATCGGCCTCTGCGATCGCGATATCCGTGATGATCGCGTCATTTTCTCTTTTGTCGTTGATCGAACTGTTGCGCTGCGGTACATACAAAGTCAGGTCGGTATGCTCTTCCAAAAATCGGGCTAAGTCCTCGGTCCATCGAAACATGGCGTCGTTAAAAAAGTGAGAAGCGAGATAAGCGTACATATTTTCCTCCTGGGGATTGTTTTACGGCTTGAAGCACAATGCCTAGGGTATAATCTTAGCAGAAAGGAAGAGATTATGAAAAGTGTAAAAAGAATTTTAACCGCAATCGGCCTCTTGGTATTGGTCGTATTCGGGATCACGATATACAACGAAACTACGCAATTTGTGCGCTTTGTAGCGGAACAAAATGAAACGGCCGGTCGGGTCGCGCTCATCGCTTTATGCGCGCTCTATGCCCTTCTCCTTCTCGTGCCGATCGTCTCCATACTGCGCTACAAAAGGACACCCGAATTACCCGAAGAGGAGACGGGAGCCGCCTACGAAGCTCATCGCAAGGCGCTCTTGCAATCCTTAAAGACGAACCGAGCCGTCAAGCTCGAAACCACTTTTTCCGACGAAAAAGATACACTCGCACAAATTCACGACGCACAAGCCATCCTCAATACGAAAGCCAACACCATCATCAAAAAGGAAGCCACCTCCGTATTCCTTACGACCGCGGTATCGCAAAACGGCTCGCTGGACAGCCTATTTATGATTGCAACGCTTACGAAGATGATCTGGCGCATGATCAATCTGTACGAAGTCAGACCCTCGGCTCGAAGAATCGTGGACCTCTACGCCAATGTAGCCGGAACCGTGATCCTCGCGCGCTCTATCGAAGACATGGACCTCATCGAAGAGCAAATCGAACCCTTGTTGGCATCGCTCCTGGGAGCCAGCGTCGTCACGCTCGTACCCGGTGCGCAAACCCTCACAAACCTCGTCGTAAGCTCCATTACAGAAGGGGCCGTCAACACACTCTTGACACTCAGAGTCGGCGCGATCACCCGAGGCTACCTCACCGCCCTCACGGAACCCGACCGAGGCAAACTCCGCCGAAACGCCTCCCTCGAAGCGGCATCGCTATTGGGAAGCATCCTGAAAGACAACACAATCGGGATCGTAAAAGCCTTTGGAAGAGCGACCAAGTCCGCTACGAAGGCGACGCTCGGGATTTAACTAAAAAATCGCCCTACATTCTCTCGAATGGGGCGATTTTTTATTCTTATACGTGTTTTTTTGCTTTGTTGCCGAATCGGATCATTTTGTAGACTTCTCCTACGATCAGCGGGATGAAAGCTGCGGGGAGGATTCGGATCCATTGGTCTACGCCGAGCGTAATCGTGTGGAACAGGGTTTGCATAAAGGGGACGTAGAGCACGACGATCATGAGCGCGAAGGAAACGAGCGTCGCGTAAACGAGCGTCATATTGCTGAATATGCCGATATGCCATAAGGTAAAGTGTTCGCTTCGGTTGGAGTAGCTTCTAAGAAGCTCAGCCAAGATCAGCGTAGCGAATGCCATGGTGCGCGCCCCTTCTACATGCCCGGGGAACATCGCAAGTCCCATGCGATACACGGTGATGACCGAGATGCTGATGGCAGCTGCCTGCAGCGCGATTCCGATGCGCATATCGCGGTCGATGATGGCCTCGTCCGGGCTTCTCGGGGGTTGCTCCATGATGTCGTCTTC
>CAZFWK010000119.1:4434-5515 GCA_964522555.1 uncultured Peptoniphilaceae bacterium
TAGGAGCTGAATCGGGATAAAGGGGACGGGGAGATTCATCAGGATCGAGATCAATACGACCAGGATTTCTCCGATATTACACGAAAGCAGGAAGAATACAAACTTCTTGATATTCGAGTAAATAATACGCCCTTCTTTTACCGCCGCTACGATTGAAGCGAAGTTGTCGTCCGTCAGGATAACATCTGCGGTGCTCTTGGCAACGTCGGTGCCGGTGATTCCCATCGAAATCCCGATGTCGGCTTTTTTGATCGCCAGTGCGTCGTTGACGCCGTCTCCGGTCATCGCGGTGATCTCGCCGTTTTCTTTTAGCGCGGTTACGATCGCCACCTTATGCTCTGGGCTCACACGTGCATAGACGCGCTTTTCTTTTACGAGTTCGCGCATTTCGGCATCAGTGAGGCCGTTTAGGTCTTTCCCCATGATGGATTGGTCTTCGTGCTCTGCCATCCCGAGTTGCTTTGCGATTGCGAAGGCGGTGTCTTTGTAATCGCCCGTGATCATAACGGGGACGATGCCCGCTTCTTTACAAAGCGCGATGGCTTCTTTTGCCTCTTCACGCGGCGGGTCGATCATACCGGTGATCCCGACGAAAGTCATGTCGACTTCGACCGTTTCGGGAGTCGGTTTTACAGGCAAATCATCGAATTCTTTAAAGGCATATGCGAGCACGCGCAGTGCCGATTTTGCGAACTTGCTGTTGTAATGGAGGATGTCTTCTCGGTCGGCGTCGGTCATTTCGACGCGCTCGCCGTTCTTTAATACATACTTACACAGGGACAATACGATATCCGGTGCGCCTTTTGTAAACGATACGACCTTTTCGGGAAGAAAGCCCGTGTGGAAGGTCGACATCATCTTTCTTTCGGAGTCAAATGGCAGTTCCGATACGCGCGGATACTTTTCTTGATGTTCGACCGGCGTGATTCCCTTTTTGCCGGCCAAAGTAACCAAGGCGCCCTCTGTGGGGTCACCGATTACGCGGAAGAGTCCTTCGTTTTCTTCGATCTTGGCGTCGTTGGTAAGAGCCGCGATCGAAAGCATGGTGTAGAGGCTCGGCGTCTTTTCGTCCAATACATCG
>CAZFWK010000120.1:0-308 GCA_964522555.1 uncultured Peptoniphilaceae bacterium
GAGCGCAGCAAGAAAATACTCGGTCGCTTTCGAGGCGTTAGCGCAAATATCATCGCGGCGCTACTGGGGACAGTCACCCCGTTTTGCTCGTGCTCATCGATCCCCTTATTCATCGGATTTACCAGCGCAGGCCTGCCCTTAGGCGTGACTTTCTCGTTTCTGATCTCCTCTCCGATGGTGGATCTGGGTTCTCTGCTGCTGCTTATGAGCATCTTTGGTGCGAAAACGGCAATCATCTATGTTGCCCTGGGGCTTGTCATAGCGATAATCGGCGGTACGCTGATCGAGAAACTTCATATGGAAAAGCA
>CAZFWK010000120.1:318-2771 GCA_964522555.1 uncultured Peptoniphilaceae bacterium
TGGTCCTTCTCATGAGCATCTTCGGCGCGAAAGTGGCGATCCTGTATGTCTTTTTGGGACTCGTGATCGCGATCGTCGGGGGATCCGTGATCGAGCGACTCAAAATGGAGGACCATATCGAAGACTATATTAAGGAATTACAAGCGGCCGACATCGACTCGCCTACGCTCACAAGAGCCGACCGCCTCGAATTTGCAAAAGATCAAGTCGTGTCCACCTTCACAAAAATATTCCCCTATATACTCGCAGGGGTAGGAATCGGGGCCTTGATCCACAACTGGATTCCGGAAAGTTGGATCGAAAACATCTTGGGATCGCACAACCCGCTCGGCGTCATTCTGGCGACTCTAGTGGGTATTCCGATGTATGCGGACATCTTCGGGACCATACCGGTAGCGGAAGCGCTCCTCGCAAAAGGCGCGCAACTGGGCACCGTACTCGCCTTTATGATGGCCGTCACTACGCTCAGCCTACCCTCTCTTATCATGCTCAGAAAAGCCGTCAAGCCGAAACTCTTAACCGTCTTCATCGCCGTATGCGCTGTAGGCATCATCATCGTAGGCTACTTCTTTAACGCCGTTCAACCCTATCTACTGTAATCCATATAAAAAAGCCGGCAGAACATAGCCGGCTTTTGTTTTATTCTCCCCACACATGAAAGCGTGTGGGAGCGAAGCGGTAGACGCTAACAAGTGCGATTGCCGAGTAAGCGATGCACAGTACGATAAACAGCGGTGCCATCCAGTGCGCTTGGAACCGAGGGAAAATGAAAAAGCAACCCGCATAAATCGCACCGTTGATCACACTGTAAGCGGGACTCTTAACCTTTAACTCCGAGTCATAAGGTTGGAAGATATAGTAGACGAACAAGGTGTGCACGCTGAAAAACACAGCTGTCGCGATCACTTGCAAGGCGAGCAGGAAAGTGTCAGTCGGACTCAGGCCGATGGCCACGCTTAGGGCGAGCGTACCCAAAAGGAACACCCCAAGGGGAAGAAAATTCCAATACACGAGTGACTTCAGCCGATGCGTAAACATCAATAGCAAATCCTTCGGCCTGCGGTAAAAGCCATATTGTAAAAACGACTGGTCGCAGTTGATAAACATGGATTGTGCGATCTTCTCTTGGTTGAAGAGGAGATATCCGAGAAGCGGAATGATCCCAGGGAGCACGGCCATTGCAGCGGTGGCATTCGCAGGCGACACTTGGGTGAGGTTAGACTTTATTACGAAGAAGAGCGCGATGAAAGCTACCGCGACAATCGCGCTTTTGATCCAAATCGGTTTTCTAAGCAAGCGCCTATGACGCCGAAAAAAGAGTTGGTTTAGCAGCGCATATCCTTCCAGTGAACCGGACTCGTAAGCGCCAACCTCTTCGACATCCTCTGTTTTCAGCTTGTTCGCATCTCGAAGGGCTTGTTGCGCGTAGACCGGGTCTGCAATATTTGGCGCATGCATCTCGTCGTATTGGCGCAGGTCTTTCTCGTAATCTGAATCACTCCAAACATAACGCCCGCCGATCAGCGCACAAAATGCGGCGAAAAGCAGACACGGCACAGACGCCAACACGCGCAGGTCCCATCTGTATTGGATCACGATCCACAATGAAACGACAAAAAGACCAAGGTTGAACAATAGATGTGCCCATACACCTTTCGGGCTCCACAACTTTCGCCGTGCGAGAAAAGTGTAGACGCCGTTTGACGCGATCTCCAATAAAAAGAGAACGATCGGAAATGTGACGGCTACGATCGGGGAAAGACTGAGAAAATTCGATGCGACTAAAAATATGAGGATCCGAGCCATCGCACGCAAAGCTCCGTCTAAAAAGATCTTACTCCGGATGAGGACTACGGGCTTTACGTGGAAAAGTTCATAAAAGCGGCGGACCACACCGTGATGCGCCGAGAGGTCATAGCGGGTGATGGCGGATACTGCGTAGAGGCACAGCAAGACCGGAAGTGGATCGTACCCTTGCCACCCAAAACTGTTCGTCAAATAAGTGATGAAAGCAAACAAAATTCCAAAAGCGATCGCACTCGAAAGAAAGGTCAGAAGCAGTCGAACGATAGGCGCAATGGCGATCAAAAAGCTTTTGACTCTCGGGTGTTTGTACGAATCGCTTCGAAACACTTTGTTGATCAACGGGATCTTTCGAAAAAAATAAGAAAGTGCATTCACTTTTGAGCGAATGTCCAGCTCCAACTCTTTTTTATAAAACCGGAGCATCGAGTGCCTCCTCGCTCTGCAGGATCTGGATGATTTCTTCTTCGAAATCGGGATCCTGCAAAGTGCCCTCTTCCAGTTGCGACAACACCCCGTGATTCAAAATGACGAGTTCGTCGCACAAGTCTCTCGCCAGTTGCATGATATGTGTCGAAAACAAGATCAGGTGGTTTTTCTCCATTTCTTTGAGCAATTTTTTGATCTGTAGCTGCACCACTACATCCAAG
>CAZFWK010000120.1:2781-5489 GCA_964522555.1 uncultured Peptoniphilaceae bacterium
CATTAGAATGACAAGCGGCTCCAGAAGCACAAACATCAGCATCTGCAGTTTGTTTTTTGTGCCCAAGCTGTAGGTTTGAATCAGGCGGTCGCGCTCCTTCTCTTCCAGCGCGATCCAAGCGAACAGCTCATCCAAACTACGGGTCTCTGTGATTCGCTCTTTGTTCACATCGATAAAAAAGCGCAGGAACTCTCTCCCCGTCAAAAAGTTCGGGAGCATTGGGTTCGCCACCATATAAAAGAAATCGTCATGTGAAAGAGGTCTCGTAGTCCCGTCGATCTCGACCACGATCTCGCCTGCATCCAGCTCCTTCTTGTCTGCAATCAGATCGAAAAGGGTCGTCTTACCCGAACCGTTGCGCCCTAAAAGAGCGTAGATCCGCCCCTGCACAAATTCCGCGGAAGCTTCCTTGAGCACGTGGTTGTCTCCGAAACTCTTTTTTACATTGTGGATCAGCAACTTCGCTTGATTCGCAGATTGTTTACTTTCGGTCATTTTATCACCTCCGATTTATCATATCCGAAAAAAAGACCCAATGCGACCCTGTACAGTGAATCGATGACAAAAGAAAGACTATCGCAATAGTCGGACACCAAAAAGCGAGCGAGCAGATCGGCCGAGAGGGCCTTTTCAGAAAAAATTTGAGGTACGATGTCACAAAACGAGTGATTTTTGGGTTATTATATTAGGAGAGATCACGAAAAATTATTTTCACAGCTACATCAAGTTCAACTGCTAATGAGAAATTTTCCGTAGGACAGAAAGGGGCTTCATAATGAAAACTAGAAAAAACGCAGCCAAGGTCTCTGTACGCAGGCTCATCGTGGTGAGCGTTCTGCTCGCCTTGAGCGTAATGGGGTATTTTGCTATTAAAGGCTCCGAAAGTGCGGCAAATCTGCGTGCAAAATGGGGAATACTCATTCCAAAGGGCGTAGCCATTCTCCACGCAAGCCGTGAGATCGGGTTTACCGGGGAGGGGATCTCGCTCTATGTATTGCAAGGGGCGGAAAATTCTCCCGAACCGTTCGATAAGAGCTTGTATATAGACCCATTCGACTACGAGCAGAAAGTGATCACAAGAGAGGTCTTGTCGGGATTAAAGGAGTCAGAAATCAAAATCCCCGATGAATTCATCCCAAACCCCGAAACGTTACGATACGCACCCATACGCACAAAAAATAATACCAGTAAATTATTCATGGGATACGATCGCGATTCGGAACGATTATATCTCTTCGAATCCCTAAACTAGCAGCAGGGCAAAAGACAATGTAAGCTTTTCCGATAAAAGCACGTGTGAAAGCCATCACACGTGCTTTTTTATGCCTATCGTACCGAAATGAAATTAATTTTCATGCGATGTCACAAAACGAGTGATTTTCAGGTTACTATTATAAGAGTAGAAGTGTTTCCATTTTATATAGATGACCGAAAGATACGACAAGGACCGGGAGGTGCTTATGACCCCAACACAATCAGAAAAGTGCCGTGCGCTTTTTTCTCAATATCATCGACTGATGCTGTACGTGGCAAACGAGATTTTGCGTGATTGGCAGCTTTCGGAAGACGCCGCGCAAGAGGCTTTCCTACGTGTAATGAAAAATATCGATAAGATCGGTGCGGTAGAATGTCACAAAACCAGGAAATTTCTGGTTGTTATTGTAAGGAACATCGCAAGGTCGAAGTACAAGGAAAGGAAAGCGGAAGACCCTCCGACGGATCCAGAGGACATGAAGAGAATGGAAATTGTAGACCCGACGCTATCCGCGGAAGCAAAGCTTCAGATCGAAGAAGGGCTACAGCAGATAAACCCGACGCACCGTGAGGTTCTCTTGCTGATGCTAAAAGGATATTCTACAAATGAGATCGCGGAGATCTTAGCGATCCAAGAACCCGCTGCAAGAAAAAGGATCCAACGCGCAAGAGAAGCGCTACTGAGCATATTGAAAGGAGAAGACGACCGATGAAAGGTCATAAGATTACAGAAGAAGATTTACTAGCGTGGCTGGACGAGATGGATGATGCGTCTCTCCCAACCGATGCCGAGCTCGAACAGATCGAAGTATCAGATGCGTTTGTCACCCGTATGCACACCCTGATCGATCAGGCGGGAGCCGGTGAAACTGCCCCGACCGTCACACCGATTCGTAAAAGAAGGAGACGGATCGAAAGATTCGCGATTGCGGCTGTCCTCCTACTCATCTTCGCGACACCACTAAATCGTGTTTTAGCAGACGCTGCCGCGAGATATATTTTTAGGGATTTGGGCGATCAATTCGTGATCGAGCATATAGCCGATTGGGAAGAAGAAGCGGATTTTTCCAATGTGATATATGAAGTTCCGGAAGGGTATGACTTACAGGAAGAAATAAAAGAGCCAGTTTACCATGCATCATGGCGCAATTCGAATCAAGACAGGCTCTTCGTCAACGTTTCGAAGAGCGGCCATACGCACTATGATTATGAGTATGCGACCGAAATGTTTACAACAAAAATTGGCGGTGTTGAGGCTACATTCTACCTCAAGGGCGGGACATCCGTTCTATTCGGATTTAAAGGTGGATATTTAGTGGATGTAAGCGGTGAACTAGAGTTTGAGGTCTTAAAAAGTGTTTTTAATAGTATCGAAATAAAATAGTAGCAGATTATTCTATCCTGAAGTTAAATTTTTCACTTCAGCATGATTAATAACGACTTTGAAGGGAGGA
>CAZFWK010000121.1:0-5462 GCA_964522555.1 uncultured Peptoniphilaceae bacterium
TTCTTTCCGATATCGTAACTGCGACACTTCCCAAAAACAATTGCGAGACAGCACAATGAAATCGTTTCGTTTTTGTGCACAATTGTACATTTGGCCGATTCAATCACGCGCATTCGCCCTCGTAAGGTTGACAGTTAGCGGATCAAGAATGATAATAATATATAAACTAAGAAAGGAAAATTTTCATGCCATTAACTGTCTTGGATCTCTACACGCAAACAAAAGACACTTTTTTGCTGACACTGCATGCGGGTGAATCGGGCTTAAGCCGTAGGGTTTCGTGGATCCACACCATCGAAGATAAAAATACCGTAAGCTTTCGTCGAAGCGGCGACCTCATGATCACGACGGGGATGGCTTATACCGGAGAAGAGTGGCTGCTGCAATTTATTCGCGCTCTGCACGGGAAGGGGTGCAGCGGCCTAATCGTCAACGAAGGAAAGTATATCAAGGCGGAATCCATATCCAAAAGCGTAGTCGATCTCTGCAATTCCCTGCAATTTCCTCTTCTTACGATGCCCTGGAAGATCGATATCGCCGACATCATGCAGCACTATTCGGATCGACTTCTGCGGGAAGCCTATCGCGACGACAAGATCACCACTTCTTTGCGTACTTTGGTGCGAAAAGAAAAAGGCGCAAAAGAGGCCTTAGCTGACTTGGTGGACGCGGGGTTTCAGCCCGAGATTCCCTATAATGTCGCGCTTGCCAATGTGAAGCTGGATTCGCAACGGCTACGCAAAGCCTATCAATCGATGGAATTGTTCGAAAAGATATTGGAACAACTCTCCATCCGCGCGTTTTTGTATTACGGAGAACACTTTCTTTTTATCTTTCCAAACCCCGATCCCGCCCAGTTACACCGCTTTCGCGAGCGGTGCGAGAAGGAACAGATCCCCCTTTATTTGGGTGTAACGGTCAACCGACTTTCCGATCTTTCGGTCAGCTACTCGTACGCACGATTCGCAAATAAGCTGATGTCGTCGGAGCTCGCCTCTTCTCTTACGACGCGCGATATGAATTTTCTCTCCCTCTGCTTTTCGTGTCGGGATATCGAGCTCCTTCAAGAGATGCAGCGCGCGAGCTTAGGGGAGATTCTTAGAAACGATGAGGAGAGCGGAAGCGACCTGCTGCCCACGCTTCGGGAGTTTATCGAATGCGACGGCAATGTGCAGGAGGTGGCCAGAAGGATGTATGTGCATCGAAACACGGTAAACTTTCGGATCAAGAAGCTCCGCGAGTTGACCGGTTCGAATTTGACCTCGCTGGAAGAAAAGATGGAATTCAAGATGGCCTTTCTGATCCAAGATTATTTACGTACATTTCACTCCGAGTGAGCCGACTTTTGGCTCACTCTTTTTTATTCGCAACTCTTTTGCAAAACCTCATGCTTCACACTTGTGCACAAAAACGAAACGATTTCATTGTGCTGACTCGTCCTTGTTTTCACTTCCCGGTCCGATTAGGATAGCGGTAAGAATAAAAACTCGTAGAAGTTAAGGTTCTTCTTGAACGAGCAGAGTGAATAGGAGGAGGGTCATCTTGAAACTGTTAGAGTACAAAGCAAAAGAAATCTTCGAAAAGTACTCGATCCCCGTGATGAACGGATTCGTCGTGGACAGTCCGGGCGGGATCGAAGAAAAGATCGAAGAATCCGGTCTTCAGTATCCTGTGGTCGTAAAGGCACAAGTGCAAATCGGAGGGCGCGGGAAGGCGGGCGGCATTCAATTCGCCGAAAATACCGAGGAGCTAAAGGCGCACTGCCAAAAGCTTCTTCACAGCGATCTGCTCGGGCTTCGGGTCAACGAGCTTCTGATCGTAGAAAAGGCCGATGCCGCCAAAGAGTGGTATTTGTCCATCATATTGGACCGCCTGACCAAGCGGCCCATGATCATCTTTTCCGCGGAAGGCGGGGTGGATATCGAGGAGACGGCAAAAGTGGCACCGGAAAAAATTCTGTCCTTTTCGATCGACCCGATGTACGGGGTCCAACCTTACCATGTTCGAAGGATGCTGAGCACACTCGGCCTTACACAAGACTATTTTTCGCAAATGCTTACCGTGGTGCAAGGGCTTTACAAAGCGTTTATCGAATACGACTGCCTCTTGTGTGAGATCAACCCCCTGATCGTCGACCAAAAAGATCAGCTGATCGCATTAGACGGAAAGATCGATATCGACGACAGCGCACTGTTCCGCTTGCCGGATATTCTCGCATTTCGCGATACTCTGCAAGAAGATCCGCTGATCGTAGAGGCCAGAAAATCGAACTTCCTGTACATTCCGATCGAAGAAGGCGGCACGATCGCCGTGACTTCCAACGGCTCCGGGATGTTGATGAGCTGTATCGACCTCATTTCGAAAGAAGGCATGAAAGTGGGCGCGGCGCTCGATTTGGGTGGAGGGGCGACAGCCGAAAGAATACAAGAGGCCATGCGAATCCTCTTCTCTACACCGGGGATCAAAGCCGTCCTCATCAATATTTTCGGCGGGATCACCCGCTGCGACGAGGTCGCAAACGGCGTGCGTCTTGCTTTTGAAAATGGCGTTGCGGATGGGAAAATCGTCGTGATCCGCATGGAAGGAACGAACAAGGATTTGGGGCAAGAGATTATCGCGAAGATCGAAGGCGAGATCGTCTCGGTACCCGGTCTCAGAGAGAGCGTCGCCGCACTCATGGAAAGGAGAGCCCGACTATGAGCATACTCATCGACCAAAATACGAAGCTGATTGTACAAGGAATCACCGGAAGGGAAGGCTCTTTTCATACGGAGCAGATGCTCGAATACGGCACGAATGTCGTAGCCGGTGTGACGCCCGGTAAGGGCGGGCAGGAAGTGCATTCAATTCCCGTTTTTAATACCGTAAAGGAAGCCATGGACAAAACCGGTGCCAATGCCACGGTCGTATTTGTTCCCGCTCGGTTCATGAAGGACTCGGTGCTGGAGGCGATCGACGCCGGGGTACCGCTCATCTTTACGATGGCGGAACACGTACCCGTTCACGATATGATGATCTGCTATCGTGCGGCAAGGGCGAAAGGCGTACGACTTTTTGGGCCGAACTCTTTTGGCGTAATCTCCCCCGGGAAGTGTAAAGCGGGCTTTATGGCACACCGCATCTTTTCAGAAGGGCATGTCGGCGTGATGAGCCGTAGTGCGACAAACTGCTACGAGACGGTCTTCATGCTTACGAACAGCGGAATCGGGCAATCCACTTGCGTCGGAAACGGTGGCGATATGATCCCGGGTACGGCCTTTGTGGATGTGCTGCCGGACTTTGAAGCGGACCAAGACACCCATGTGATCGTCATGATCGGAGAAATCGGCGGCAGCGAGGAAGAATTAGCTGCTGAGTATATTAAGAGGCATGTGACGAAACCCGTCATCGCGCTTATTGCAGGGAAAAACGCACCCAAAGGGCGTAGTATGGGGCACGCCGGCGCGATTGTCGCCGCCGACGGCACGGGAAGCGCCGAAAACAAGGAAAAGGTACTCCGAGAAGCCGGCGTCACCATCGCCGAAAGCACACAGCATATCGCCGATATTCTGTTGGACTGGAAAGCACAAGGCAAAATTTAACAAAAGCCCGAAGTTTGCGTCATCGCAAGCTTCGGGCTTTCTTTTCCTTTTAATAACTGATGACCGGTGTGCCGACCGGAATATTGTAGTAGATGGTCTCAGCCAAATGATCAACCACATTGATGCAACCATAGCTTCCGTTCCAGCGGTAGATATCGCCGCCGAAGGAAGTTCTCCAAGTCGAGTTGTGGATCCCGATGTCGGACCAGTTGATCGAAAACCAGAAATTGACCAAAGAGCTATACGCTTTGCCGGTATCCGGTTCCGTTCCCTTTAAATAGCGGTCGCGCATCTTGTCGATAATCGTATTGACCCCGACAGGAGTCGGCGTGCCTAGATTCGGTTGTCCGCTCACGGTCGGCCCTTCGTCAATCAACTGCCCGTCCAAGTACACATACATCCACTGGTCGTCGAGGTCGATCTCGACATAGGTGTCGCCGATCTCATCGAGTTCCCGCCGATTCCCCTTATGATAATAAAAAGGCGTCGTCTCTTCCGAATGGCGCGCTTCCACCCACTCGATAAACTCTTCCGTCGTAGCGTCGACATTCATGAGCCATCCGTGGATCCCGCTACCACCGGGGATCGTAATCGTGTTCCCGTAATACGTGGTAAACTCGCGATCCGATTGGAAAGTATCCGTCTCCGTCGCCATATCGGCTAAAAGAGCGCGCGTACGATCGTAGTTGATCACATACTCTCCATCCGGCATCTTGTCGTGTAAACCGACCAAAGTATCACCGGTAAAGGTATATTCGCGATCCACAAAGTCATATGTGATCTTCGTTTGGAAGATCTCGTTTAGCGTATCGGTCTCTTTTACCAGCGCCGGGTCCGTAGCCAAAAGCTTCGGCTGTTCGTAAAGCGCATCCGGAATTTCAACCTGTGTCTCCCCTTTTGCCAGGGCTTCCACTACTACAGCTTCCACATTCTCTTTTGTAATGATCGAGCCAATCACCTCGGGTTCGATCGTAAACCCGTCTTCCCCCTGCAGGATCTTCGCATCGACGGAAGCCGCCTGCCCTTCCATTAAGCCCGACTCCGCAATGATTGTCTCCAGATTTTCCGCACTGTACAAATACTCATACTCCGCTGTGTAATTGTGCGACCCAAAGAATGCAACCGGCCAAGCCATCGGGTTTTGCGTCACACGAGGCGCTCCCTTTGGCTTCTTTTGAAGCGAGATCGCATCCGGTGAAATGGTCAGCGTCTTTTCCCCACGCCCCACAACCTGAATCGGCTCCAACGTTCCCTTATACTCAAACAAGTTCGCAACCCGCTGAAAACTATGCTCCACACCGTTTACCATGGTATTGGGAAACGAATACTGAATAAAAAAGTACGTCCCCCCAAAATAAAGAACCGCCAATAAGGCAAAAAAATAAAGTACAACCTTTTTCTTCAACTGAATTCCCTTTCCGAAATAAAATGTCCAATAATAAAACAGATTTTTCAATTCATTACTATAGTATAACCGAAAAAGAGATGAATTACGAATTTTTCGATTCAATTCTCAATAAACGACACAGGGGCAACATGTCCGAAGGACACTTCATGCAGCAAAGCTGCACTTCATGCGCGAAGCGCACTTCATACAAAAAGAGCCGTACACGACAGTGTACGACTCTTTTTGTAAATGGTTGCACCCCTACGGGCACCACCTACTATATCCCCTTCGGGGAGAGATTATGGTTGTACCCCGAGGGCACAGTGGACTATATGCCTACGGCGTACATTATGGTTGCGGGAGCAGGATTTGAACCTACGACCTCCGGGTTATGAGCCCGACGAGCTACCAGACTGCTCCATCCCGCGATATTGGTGTTTCCGTTCCTCTTCACGTCCAAAGGACGCTTCATGCAGCAAAGCTGCACTTCATGT
>CAZFWK010000122.1:0-5421 GCA_964522555.1 uncultured Peptoniphilaceae bacterium
CGAGAAAGACTTTCCCAAAGCGCAAACGGTCGTGCTCGAGCAAAACTACCGTTCCACACAAAATATCTTGACAATCGCAAACAGGATCATCGACAACAATACCGAAAGAAAAGAAAAGACCCTTTGGACCGACAATGGAGACGGCGCGAGAGTCAAGTATCATAAATGCCTCACAAGCGACGAAGAAGCGCAAAAGGTCGTCCAGTGGATCGAGCAGATGCGCTACAATGGAACGCCGCTTCGAGAAATCGCAATCCTATACCGAACCAATGCGCAGTCGCGCTCGTTTGAGGAGCAACTGAGGCGAGAAGGCATCCCCTATCAGTTGATCGGTGGGCTCAAGTTCTACGACCGCAAAGAGATCAAGGATATCTCCTCGTATTTGCAGGCGATCGTAAACCCGGAGGATGCGATCAGCATTTTGCGGATCATCAACACGCCGAAGCGCGGGATCGGAAAGACCACGCTCGACCGCATCAGCGATTGGAGCTTACGAATGAACCAGCCGTTTAGGCAGGCGCTGGAACAAGTGGCGGTTATCCCCGGGATCGGCGCGGCTACAGAGAAGAAGATCAACGCGTTTATCTCGATGCTAAAAGAAATGGAAGCCATGGTCGACACGATGAGTTTGACCGAGTTTGTCAAAGCAGTTGTCAAGATGAGCGGGTACGAAAAGATGCTGAAGGAGTCAAAGCAGATTGAAGATATCACCCGCATGGAAAACATCGACGAGTTCATCTCATCCATTGCGGAGTTCGAAGAAGAAAATGAAGGGGCGACATTAGCGGAGTATTTGCAAGGCGTAAGCCTTCTGTCCGATGTGGACAAGGCGGACGGCGCGGAATCCGGCGTCTCCCTTATGACGGTGCACAGCGCCAAAGGCACGGAGTATGACAGTGTATTTGTGACGGGACTCGAGCAGGGGCTCTTTCCCTCGCAGCGAGCGATGGACGAAGGCGAACTGGAAGAAGAGAGAAGACTTTGCTATGTCGCCGTCACAAGGGCCAGAAAAGAACTCGTACTGAGCTCGGCGCGCTCGAGAAGGCAGTACGGCAGCTATAAAGAGGCACTACCCTCCGTATTTATCGAAGAGATGGGCGACAGTTTAGATAAAGACGCGAGCACGCAATATGTGCATTCGGACTCGCTCTCCACAAGACCGGTCGACGACCCGCATCGCGAGCGCTTTGAAGAGCGCATGCAAGAGCGAATCGCGAGCGCGCCTTCCGCGGAAGGGGTCGAGTTTCGAACGGGCGACAAAGTCGAACACCACACCTGGGGCGAGGGGATGGTCGTCATGGCCGTAGGACAACCCGACGGGGACCAAGTCCTCACGCTGAGCTTTCAGGGCATCGGCATCAAGAAAGTAAAGAAGAACACCGCGAGGCTGAGAAAACTGTGATCAAAGATGAAATGAGAGCGCTGATCGAAAAGATCGTGCAGTGGAATGCGGAATACTATACAAACGACGAACCGTCGGTGTCGGATGCGGAATACGATTTAGCTTACGATCGGCTTCGTGCATTGGAAGAGGAATCGGGAATTGTCCTACCCGAGTCGCCGACCGACCAGGTGGGCGGTGAGCTGTTGTCCGCTTTTGCTAGACATACCCACCGCTACCCGCTCTACAGCCTTGACAAAAGGCAAAATGAAGAAGGGCTTCTTGCATGGGTGACCCGTGCGGTCGCACAAGTCCAAGCACTGCGCGATGCAGATGCCACGATCCCGCCCTTAGCATTCACCACCGAGTATAAATTTGACGGACTCACGATCAATCTCACGTACGACGATGGCGAGCTCGCACAAGCCGCCACCAGAGGCACGGGAGAGGTAGGCGAGGCGATTTTGCCACAAGTGCATACCATCCTTTCGATCCCGAAGCGGATCGATTATCGAGGCTTTATAGAAGTGCAGGGAGAAGGCATGATGCGCCTTTCAACCCTTGCCAGGTATAATGAAACACACGCCGAGCCGCTGAAGAACGCGAGAAATGCAGCAGCCGGTGCGCTACGAAATTTAGATACGCGTATCACGCGAGCTAGGCGCCCGATCGCCTACTTTTATGCGGTATCCGGGGAGAATCTCCCCTTTCATACACAGGTTGGACTCGTAGATTTCCTGAAAGCAAACGGCTTTCCTGTATTTCCGTATATCGCGAGGGTCGAAGATTTCCCCGCACTTTGGGCGGAAGTGGAGAAGATCGACGAGAAGAGACATACTCTCGACCTGCTAACCGACGGGGTCGTCATCAAAGTAGACGACCTGCGCACGAGAGCGTTACTGGGCTATACCAATAAGTTTCCGCGAGGCGCCCTCGCGTATAAATTTGAAGCGGAGATCGTTGAAACGAAGCTCTTGGGCGTCGAGTGGAATGTGGGCCGAACCGGGAAGATCACACCCACCGCCGAGCTGGAACCGATCGATATCGGCGGAGTTACGGTGCAACGCGCGACCCTCAACAATTTCGACGATATCGAGAGAAAAGGGCTGGCGATCGGTGCGACTGTAAAGCTTCGTCGATCCAATGACGTCATCCCGGAAATACTGGGTGCGATTCCCTCGGAGAACCCGCTTACGCCGATCGAAAAGCCTTTACACTGCCCGTCTTGTGAGAGCGAGCTCGTGCACGACGGCGTTCATTTGTTCTGCTTAAACTCGCTGTCGTGTGAGCCGCAATTGATCTCACGAATGGCACACTTTGCTTCGAAAGAGGCTATGGATATTGAGGGCTTGAGCGAAAAGACGGCAGCGTTGCTTTTACTCGAAAAAAATTTGCACGATGTTTCCGATTTATATACACTGACGGAAGAAGATCTTTTGACCCTGCCCGGGTTTAAGGAAAGAAAAGCGAAGAAGCTGGTGGAAGCCATCCAAAGGAGCCTAGAGCGGCCGCTCCATCGATTCCTGGTAGCTCTGGGGATCCCCGGTGTGGGCGAGCGCACAGCTCGTGAACTTGCCGATCACTTTGGAACGCTGGAAGCCATCTCGCATGCGAGTGAAGATGCGCTTGTGCAAGTGCCCGATATCGGCGCTATCACCGCGCAAGAGATTACTGCATTTTTTTCTGATCCGCATATTAATAAGAGCCTCGACAAATTGCGAGAAAACGGCGTAACACCGATCGATGTGGAGACGAAGAGCCCTGACCTTGCGCTCACAGGCCTTACGATCGTCATCACGGGGACGCTAGCGATGAAGCGGAAGGAGCTCGAAGAGAGGCTCATCGGACTGGGAGCTGCAGTTACCGGGAGCGTTTCGAAAAATACGGATCTCGTGATCGCAGGGGAAAATGCGGGTTCCAAGCGCACAAAAGCGGAAGCGCTGGGCATTCGTATCGTGTCGGAAGATGAAATACCCGCGCTATTGGCGGGCGAAAGGTTGGAATCAAATGATAACGAAAGATAAAATTATCAAAGTATATGAATTGTCGATGCTCGCACTGCCCGACAACATCGATGAAATCGTACGGAAGTTTCAATTACTGTACGACTTTGCAGCAAGGGTGGAAGAGGTCGATACGGAGGGCTTGGCTCCTTACGAAATGTCAGTTACCCATCCCTGTCCGCTAAGAGAGGATGTGGTCGTTCCTTCGATGGATCGCGAGCTGATCCTTTCCAATGTGCAGGAGAGGGAGTACGGCTATATTCGATTGAAAAGCGTGCTGAAGGAGGACGAAGATGTCGTATGATAGCGCGGTGCGCATCGTCGCAGATGTGAAAGCCGGAAGAATTACAGCGGAGGAAGTGACTTCCCACTTCTTAAAGAAGATCGCAGAAAATGAGGATCTCTTCTCTTTTATTACGGTCAACCCGAACGCGTTGGCGGAAGCAAAAGCACTCGACGAAAAGATCGCAAATGGACATACGCCGGGAAAACTTTGCGGACTTCCGATCGCTGTGAAGGATCTGGTACTCACAAAGGGGCTTCGAACCACTTGCGCGTCGAAAGCGCTTGCGGATTTCATCCCGCCTTATGATGCGACCGTCATCGAACGGATCCGTGAGGAGGACGGCATCGTACTCGGGAAAAATAATATGGACGAGTTCGCCATGGGTTCATCTTCCGAAACCTCGTACTTTGGAATTACGAAAAACCCGCTCGACACGAGTCTCGTAGCTGGAGGGTCAAGCTCTGGGTCTGCATCTGCAGTGAAATCAGGAGAAGCGCCGATCGCCATCGGTTCAGACACCGGCGGGTCGATCCGACAACCTGCGAGCTATTGCAGCATCTACGGCTACTACCCGAGTTATGGTTCGGTGTCTCGCTATGGCGTGGTTCCCATGGCCAACACACTCGACCAATTGGGCGTATTGGCTAATCATGTGGAGGATATGGCACTTTTGATCGACGCGATCGGCGGAAACGACCCGAAGGACCCGACCTCGACTCCGGTAAAGTCGCTCGACCTTACGATCGACCTGTCGTATTCTCTGAAAGACAAGAGAATCGGCTATCCTTCCAATTTATCGGAATTTCCGTTGGACCCGGCTGTAAAAGAGAGCTATAAAAAAGGAGAGGCGCTTTTATTGTCGCTCGGCGCTGAACTCGTGCCGGTTGAATTCAGCACTTTGCAATACGCATTGTCGGCTTACAATATCATCGTCTCGGCGGAAGTGAGCTCCAATATGTCGCGCTACGACGGCATCCGATACGGAAGTCGCCCGTCCGACTACGACTCCAACAGCGAACTCTATATCAAGTCCCGAACGGAGAACTTCGGGGAAGAAGTGCAAAGGCGCATCGCGATGGGCACGCTCTACTTGGGCTCTGATTCAAACCAACACTTGTACAAAAAGGCGCTACTCGTTAGAAGAAAATTGGCGGAAGAGTACCAAGCGTTCTTTTCGACCTTCGACTTTTTGATCACGCCTACGACAAACGACATGCCCTTCAAAATCGGACAAAGGGTCGACGACCCCATGGTCATGTACGACTCCGACTTGTTCGCCGTGTGCGTGAATTTGTGCGGACTTTGCGCGGTGAGTATTCCCATGCAAGAGGGCTTAGGTGGCAGTCTGCAGCTGATCGCAAATCGCTTTAACGACAAAGCGCTATTGAGTGCGGCAGCCCATATCGAGAGGAATTTATCATGAGCTTGAAAACACTAATCGGATTGGAAATACATGTAGAGCTCCTCACCGAAACGAAGATGTTTTGCGGATGCAAAAATGCCTTCGGAGACGCTCCCAATACGAATGTATGCGAAATCTGCATGGGCTTTCCAGGTGCGCTTCCTTCGATGAATCGCACCGCCATCGACTACGCGATCAGAGCAGGGCACGCATTTGACTGCAAGATCCGAGATCGCTTTAAGATGGACCGTAAAAAATACTTCTACCCCGACCTCGTGAAAGGGTACCAAATCACACAAGACACACAACCGCTATGCTATGACGGGCATATCGAGATCGAAACGGAAGA
>CAZFWK010000123.1:0-5333 GCA_964522555.1 uncultured Peptoniphilaceae bacterium
TGTACCATGGGGGGTCTCATAAATTATTGTCCTATTAAGTGTAACCTATCCAAAGCTTGGAAGAGCATCAATAAGACGGAAGAGCACTTGGGTTTTAAACTCATCGAGAGGGACGGACCGCGTGGCTCGCGCCTTACGAAGCGTGGCAAGAGGTTTCTGGAGGTTTATGTGATGGCGGAAGCGGCTGCGAGAGCTTCAGTTGAGTCGATCCTAAGAAACGCAGAATTTTAAGGAACGGTAAGAATGAATCATTTTGAGATCGCTTTGCCCGAATTACAACAAACCGTGCACGTGAAGATTGAACGAAAGAAGATGAAGACTTGCAGATTGCGAGTTTTGCGTAATGGAGAGGTGAAGCTTTCCGTCCCGAAAAATACGTCTGCGAAGTGGATTGAGGATTTCTTGCTTTCCAAGCGCGATTGGCTGGAAAAGACCCTACAAACGATCGATGTGCGTGAGGTTACGCGTCCTGCGCGGCCTCGCGAGATTGCGGATGGCTCCATGATTCACTATCTGGGGAAAGAGCTTCGGGTTCGTGTGCGGGAAGCAGAGCGTCCGATGGTCATTCGGAAGCCGGATGAGCTTTCGGTGTATGCGCCGGATCCGGAAAATGCCGAGAAACTTCAAAGTTTCTACGAGTCTTGGTGGCAGGCGGAGTCGCTTTGGTATTTGAATGCGCTTTTGGACCGTTGGCTTCCTGCGTTTGATGCGTACGGCGTGAAGAGGCCGGTTTTAAAACTTCGCCGTATGAAGACGCTTTGGGGGAGCATCAGCTTGCATCGCAATACGATTACGTTTAATCGCTACCTTTTAGAGGCGGAGCCGGCATGTGTCGAATACGTCTTGGTTCACGAGCTGTCGCATTTGATCCACCCGAATCACAGCAAGGCGTATTATGCGTTTTTGGAGGATCTTATGCCGGATTGGAAAGCTAGGAAAGAAAGGCTCAACCAAACCGTGCGGATCGACCGATAGCGGATAAAAGTATGGGAATTGGGTATACTATAGGAAGAAAGGAGTGGTATTTTGAATAGTTTTATTGGCAAAAAAGTAATGGACTTCGATGTTCCGGCTTATGTGGGGCAAAGATTGACGAATATTTCGAGTGAAGACTTAAAAGGGAAGTGGTCGGTGTTTTTCTTCTACCCGGGTGACTTCACTTTTGTTTGTCCGACGGAATTAGAGGATTTGGCGAATCACTACGCGAAGTTCCAAGAGGCAAATTGCGAGATCTACGGCGTATCCACAGATAGCGAGTTCGTGCATAAGGCTTGGGCGGATACTTCGGATAGCGTAAAGAAGGTGCAGTTCCCACTGTTGTCCGACCGCGCTTTCGCGCTTTCGAGATTCTTCGAAGTG
Source organism: uncultured Peptoniphilaceae bacterium (assembly GCA_964522555.1). Lineage (GTDB taxonomy): Bacteria > Bacillota > Clostridia > Tissierellales > Peptoniphilaceae > JAAYQA01. The sequence goes on from CAZFWK010000123.1 coordinate 1,360, forward strand.
CTGTTGGAGGACCAAGGCCAAGCACTACGCGGTTCGTTTGTCGTGAATCCGGATTCGGAGGTCGTAGCGTACGAGATTCACTCTCCGGGGATCGGAAGGTCCGCGAAAGAATTGCTCAGAAAGGTGCAGGCTGCACAATTCGTGTACAAGCACGGGGATCAGGTTTGCCCTGCAAACTGGGAACCGGGCGACGACACTTTGGAGCCGGGGATCGACCTAATCGGAAAGATTTAAAGGGGGGACCGTAAGGTCCTCTTTTTGTCAGATGAACGACCTTCGCTTGTCGTGTTCGAGACAAACACGTATACTGGTCCTAAGATAAAGAGTATTGGCGAAAGGGTGTCAGATATGATTTATAGAAATATCTTGGAGGCGATCGGACATACCCCGATGATCGAGCTGCAGCGCATGACCGGCCCCGATGACGCGAGGGTCCTGGTGAAGTTCGAGGGGTTGAATGTGGGCGGTTCCATAAAGACCAGAACGGCGTACAATATGCTGAAAAAAGCGGAAGAGTGCGGTTTGATCGGGCCAGATTCGGTGATTGTAGAGCCTACGAGCGGAAACCAGGGGATCGGCTTGGCTTTGGTAGGCGCGGTGAAGGGGTATCGCACCGTGATCATCATGCCGGATTCTGTGAGCCATGAAAGAAGACTTTTGGTCGAGCATTACGGGGCGGAGGTCGTATTGGTGCATGACGCGGGGAATATCGGAGACTGTATCAACGAGTGTATCCAGACGGCGCTTGCCATGCAAGAAGAAAATCCAAAAGTGTACATCCCGCAGCAGTTTGAAAATGAGGCGAACCCTTCGGTTCACCGATACTGCACGGCGCCTGAGATACTCGAGCAAGTCGGTGGGCCGATCGACGGCTTTTGTTCGGGGATCGGAACGGGCGGCACGATTACCGGGATCGGAGAGGTGCTCCAAAAGAACAACCCGGATATCGTGATCTGGGCGGTGGAGCCTGAACATGCCGCGATCTTGGCGGGGGGTACCGTGAGCACCCATATTCAGATGGGGATCGGTGACGGGGTGATTCCCGAGGTGCTGAACCAAGAGATTTATTCGGATATTGCGATTATTTCGGATGAAGAGGCGCTTCAAACGGCGAAAGATCTCGCGTCCAAAGAGGGCTTAATGTGCGGGATTTCGAGCGGAACGAATGTAGCGGCGGCGCTTCGCCTTGCCAAGCAATTGGGAAGAGGAAAAACTGTGGTCACGATCCTGCCGGATACCGCCGAGCGCTATTTTTCGACGCCGTTGTTTGAAGGGTAGCCGGGCAGTATCACAAAAATGAGGAGCGAATGCATGGCTCCTCATTTTTGTGTCTCAGGCAGCATCTTTAAGACTGCGTCTATATATTCCTTTGGGTTGCTGTAATGGATATCGTGGGAGGATTTGATATTGATCCGCTCTCCATTTTGCAGCAGTCTTTCTACTTTGTCGGCATCCGCATCGGTATTGGCCGCGTAGAGGACGCCGTCTTCCCCGTATAGAGTGTCGACCTTCATGTAGATCGTCTTTGCGCTGATAGAGGATAGCAACGCTTCTTGGTCGAGGGCGCCCAACCATGAACCATCGTAAAACGCGAGGCCAAAGCGAGGGTCGTAGTCGTCCATATAGTGCATCCCGCGGAGCCAGTCGTGAGGGATCCAGGCGATTTGGATCGGTTGGCCGGGGTTTTTCTCTCTCGATTCGATGGCGGATTGAACAACAGCATCTTTTATTCCGCCAAAAAGCGAGAAGAAATAGCTGTTTTTGAGCGAATACAGCGTGAAGTCCGTCTGGTCCGCTTCCGAGAAAAATGCATGGGAAACCACATAGGTTTCCAGCCATGCCATGGTACCGTCGCCTTCTTGTACTTCTTCAGGAGATACGCGAAAAAAGGGCGGGTCTTCCAGATGGAGCGCCTCTACCATTCCCGGCTCCTTTGCCGCAATCCAAGCGGCTTGTATTCCACCGGAAGAGTGGCCCGACAGGTAGAAGCCTCTTTGGATCACATCCTTTGCGAATACCACAAGGGCTTCGCCGTTTGCGTCGATCGTGTAAAGGGTGGGGTCGTGCGAAGACTTTCCGTGCCCGAAAACGTCGACGGCAAAGATGTGAAAGTGCGTGGATAATTCGGGCAAAACCGTATCGTAATCTTTCCAAGACATCCCTTGGCCGTGGATCAACAGAAGTGCAGGACCGTTGTTTGGCCCTTCCGCGTAGTGAATGACGGCGCCATTTGGGAGCGAGTATTGTTTCTCTTCAAATCCGGCATCCCATACCTTGTTCATCAGGGCGATATCGTAATTAAGATTGTCGTGGAAATAAAAGGCGAGTAACCCCCCGCCGATTGCAAGCACTGCGATGATGATGGCGAAAGCAATTTTGACTTTTCTATTCATCCGAAATCCTCCTAACCCGGTTTACCGTGCATCCCATTCGTCGCGACCCCAGACGACTTGGATCGCCGTGGATAGGAGCAGGATAATCAGGTACAATAGGACGAGGCGCGGTTTGCTCGGGTAATGCAAAATGGCAGGAAACGCAAGCATTGCGGTCTTCAAGAGAAAATACCAAAAAATTGGCATCGTAACGAGCGCTTTGGGGCTGAAAAACACACCCCACAAGATGCCGAAGAGGATGACCGCATAGAGTGCCAAGAGAAATTTCGGCATAAGCGTTTGTTCGAATTGATAGGCGAAACTTGCTATCCAATACAATGCGACGAGTTCTACCAAAAAGATGATGAGATCATTGCCTTGTACGACCCAATTTTTCATGATCACTTCCTCCTCTTTTTCGTTCTTATACCCGAATCGCATCGCGGCAATGAAAAGATCATGTAAAATCGAATGGAATTTTGAAAGGAGGATCGCAAGCGTGTTTCATTTACTTTTAGCGACTATATATTTAGCTTTTATCGGGCTCGGATTGCCCGATTCATTATTAGGTGCGGCATGGCCACTTATGTATCCGCAGTTTCAAGTCCCGGTGTCGTATGCCGGAGTGATCTCGATGATCATTTCCGCCGGAACGATTGTTTCCAGCCTGCAAAGTGATCGGATGACGAAGAAATTGGGGACGGGCAGGGTCACCGCCATCAGCGTGGGAATGACCGCCGTGGCGCTTTTCGGATTCGCTACGAGCGGCTCGTACTGGATGCTCTGTCTATGGGCGATCCCTTACGGACTGGGGGCAGGTAGCGTGGATGCATCGCTCAACAACTATGTCGCACTGCACTACGCGAGCCAACATATGAGCTGGCTGCACTGCATGTGGGGCGTGGGGGCATCCCTTGGGCCTTATGTGATGGGGTACGCGCTCGCAGGAGGCGGAAACTGGAATTCGGGTTACTTTTCGATCGCGATGATCCAGATCGTGTTGACCTTTATTCTGTTTGTCACGCTGCCGATTTGGAAGAAGCAACCGGCGGCACTCTACAAAGAAGCGGAGTCGCAAAACGAAAAGCCGCTGACATTGGCTGAAGTGTTGCGAATTCGTGGCGTAAAAGAAGTGATAATCACCTTTTTTTGCTATTGTGCCTTGGAACAGACGGCAGGACTTTGGGCAAGCAGCTATCTGGTTCTACACGCAGGACTTGAGAGGGAACTCGCCGCGAAACTCGCAAGCTTTTTCTATATCGGGATCACAGCCGGGCGAGCCGTAAGCGGATTCGTCACTATGAAAGTACGAGACGCCACGATGATTCGAATGGGGCTTACGGTGATCGCCGTAGGGATCCTCGTCATGCTCCTGCCTTTCGGTAGCCGAACGGCTGCGATCGGTTTTATTATCGTAGGCATCGGCTGTGCGCCGATCTACCCGAGTATTATTCACCAGACGCCGTATCTATTCGGCAAAAATCGCTCCCAAGCGATTATCGGCGTTCAAATGGCAAGTGCTTATGTCGGTACCCTGATCATGCCGCCGTTCTTCGGGTTAATCGCAAACCACATTCAGATTTCGCTCTTACCCGTATATCT
>CAZFWK010000124.1:0-5320 GCA_964522555.1 uncultured Peptoniphilaceae bacterium
TCTTTCGATCATATACGCCCGTCGTGAAGAAGTCTCGAAGCACCGAGTTTTCGTTCGTCGCAACGACGAGCTTCTCAACGGGCAAACCCATTTGTTTTGCGTAGTAGCCGGCCAGGATATCGCCGAAATTTCCGGAAGGCACGATAAACGAGATCGATTCCGATTTCAGCTGGTTCAGCGCGTGAAAATAGTACGGTACTTGCGAAACCAATCTCGCGATATTGATGGAATTGCAAGACGAAACGCCTTTGTGGCCCGCCAAGAGGATCTCTTTTGCCGCGCGTTGTGCGTCGTCGAAATTGCCTTCGATCGCGATGACGCTCACATTGTCGCCCTTTTGCGTTTGCATCTGCAGCTCCTGCAGCTTCGCTACGCCGTCCGCCGGATAGAACACGAGGATACTCGTACCCGGAAGGTCCTTAAATGCTTCCAGTGCAGCCTTCCCGGTGTCGCCCGAGGTCGCCACGACATACGTTGTGTCGACGGGGTCGCATAGTGCGGACAGCTTCGGAAGCATCGTGAGCGCAATATCTTTAAAGGCTCCGCTCGGCCCGTGAAAGAGCTCCAAAAAGTTTCCGGCTTTCGTTTGCACGAGCGGGATCGGGAAATCTTGGTAATTGTCTTTGCATACCGCTTGCAGTTTGCTTTTGTCGACTTCCGATGCGAATAGCGATAAAACCTCTCCGCTTAGCGTTCCGTAGTCCGGTTCTTCCGAACGAAATTCCGGGAATTTTTCCGGATAAAAAAGCCCGCCGTCCGGCGAAAGCGCACCTGCGACCGCTTCGCAAAAAGATGCTTCTATTTTGTCGTCTCTGGTTGATCGATATTTCATATTAACTCCTTTCCCTCTTAAGCCTCACTTCTTCCGATAAGAGTGCTTGTTTGCGTCCATCCATGTGTACGACCATCCGGGTCGATATCCAAGGCGATCGCATCTCGCCATTCCTCGCCCACCCGCACCTGAATCTCTCGACCGACCAATGCCGATTTCTCAAGATAGATCGTATGATAGCTCCGGTCGTCTTCTCGCACAAATCGTTCTATGTTTGAAAATAATGCCATGATCAGCTCTTCGCGGCGCACTTCTTCGCGCGCGTCCCAAACGGATCCGGCTGTCTCTTGTAATCCTGCCGGCAGATTCGGATCGGGGGAAAGATTGATTCCGATCCCCAACACAACCGCTGGCTCCTTTTGTAACACGGATTCCGCCAGAATCCCCGAGACCTTTTTTCCTTGTATCAGTATATCATTTACCCATTTGATCGAGGTCGGTTTTTGTGAAACCTCTTCGATCGCACATGCCGTCGCCACCGCAGCTTGCGGAGTTACGAGCAAAACGGAATCGAGCCTTCTTTTGAGAAGCACGCTCAGATAGAGTCCGTTTTCATCGGGCGAGTAAAAGGATCGCCCCTTGGTGCCCTTCCCCCGAACCTGCCGATCGGCCAGTAACGCGATCGGACCGTCCGATGAGTCGGCAAGAAGCTTCAGGCAATCGTTCGTCGAGTCGACCGAGCGAAGTGTCAGCACGCGCCATCCCGGGATTTCGGGCACATAAAAACGAGAGGGTGACAGGTGTACGCTATCGTTCGCTCTCGCAAGCGAAATGCCCTGCAATTCGATCTCGTCGAGCATACTCGTAAGCGCTTCTTTCGACAAATCAAGTGCCGATGCCATGGCGGCAATCTCTTGTGCGCCTTCCGCTTGTAAGAGAGCTCGTAACACCTGTTTTTGCATACCTGCCCAATCCTCTCGTTTTTTTCCATTTACTCTGCCCAAATGACCCAGTGGATCGAATCTTTAATGGGTGTCGTAATTTGATCCCAACTCTTTTTTTGCACCGGTTCCGTCAAAAACGCACCCTTCCAACCTTCCACCGGGGTGAGCCCAAGCGGCCCCAAGGTGCGGACCAAGCTAATGTCGTCGACGCGCACATAATAGCGATCCCGACAATCGTCATTTGTATTTTTTAGAATCTGTTCGCCTAAAGGATTTTCTAAATCTCTGCGATTCTCAAAGATATCCAGCAGATCCGCCCAGATCGCATTCGCGGTTGGGAACATGCCTGCGCCCGGCCCCATAAATTGCAGCCAGCCAACGACGTCGGCAGTTAAGTGGACTACATTCCCTGCTTCCAATACTTGCGCTCTGGCGTCGTGCTCTTCGAGCGCTGCAGGAAATACCCTCGCCGTGAAGCGATCGCCATCCCTTGTGGAGATCCCCAGTAATTTTACCGTACGCCCCATTTCTGCAATCGCCTTCAGGTCTTGCGGCCCGAGATTGTCGATCCCTTGCATGGGTATGTCTTCTTCTTTTACCGAACCTTTAAACGCCAGACTCGACAAAATCCGGAGCTTTCGCATGGTATCTTGCCCCGAAACATCCGCTGTGGGGTCGGCTTCGGCGAATCCCTTTTGCTGCGCATCATGCAGCGCATCTTCATAAGGCTCACCTTTCTTGCCCATCTCCGTGAGGATGAAGTTGCAAGTCCCGTTTAAGATTCCGTCTATTTGCGAGATGTGATTGGTGCGGGTTATATCGTTCAGATTTTTGAGAATCGGAACGCCGCCAGCGACGCTTGCTTCATACAAGAAATGGACGCCGAAGCGCTCTGCTTCTCGGCTCAACTCTTCGAAGGAGTTCGAAACAAGCGCCTTATTCGCGGTCACCACATGCTTGCCCGCTTCAAATGCGCCGAGCAATAAATCCGTCATAGGATCGACATTGCCCGTTACCTCTACGATGATGTCGATTGTCGGGTCTTCAAAAATATCTGCCGGATTCGTCGTGAAGAGTTCAGCGGGCACGCCGGTAGCGCGTGCCTTTTCGAGGTTTCGAACTAAAATCTTTCCGATCGCTGCCTCTTTTTGGAGCGCTTCGCTTCTTTCCCAAATGCGATACACACCCTGCCCAACCGTACCGAACCCTAAGATTCCGATCTTATGCATCGATCGGCTCGCCTGCGATCAATTGAGCGACTTGAACCGCGTTCGTAGCAGCTCCTTTTCGGATATTGTCTGCTACCACCCAAATATGAATTCCATTGTCTACACTGTGATCTCTGCGGATACGACCGACATACACGAAGTCAGACCCTTCTGCATCTTCCGCGATCGGGTAGACGGCATTTTTGGGATCATCCTTTACGATGATATTTTTCGCATTGCGAAGTTCTTCTCGCACCTGGTCCACGTCGAAAGGCTGCTCAAGTTCGACTTGCATCTGAACGGAATGGGCGAAACGCACCGGCACCCGTACCGTCGTCGCCGTCACGCGCAGATCGGGAAGTTCCAAAATCTTCCTCGTCTCTTCGATCATCTTCATTTCTTCTTTGGTGTATCCGTTGTCCATAAATACGTCGATATGCGGCAGGACATTCCCTTTGATGGAGTGCGGGTAAAATTCCGTTAGCCCTTCATCCAAATCGCGAAGCCCTTGGAGTCCCGAGCCCGATACCGATTGATACGTCGCATACGATACGCGCTTGATCCCGTAAGGCTTCAGCACTTGTAGGGGCGGCATGCATTGGATCGTCGAACAGTTCGGATTTGCGATGAGTCGATCATTCTCTCCGATCGCATCGGGATTGACTTCCGGCACCACCAAGGCTACCGCAGGGTCCATACGAAAAGAGCTGCTGTTGTCGATCACATAGATCCCTTTTGCTGCGAGCTCTTTTGCATATTGCTCGCTGACCTCGCCCCCCGCTGCCATAAACACGATTTCCGCTTCGCTGAGCGTGTCGATCCCGATCGGGCGAACTTCGATCGATTCCCCTTTAAACTCGATAAACTTACCCGCGGACCTTTCCGATGCCAGCGGGATCAGCTGAGAAACGGGAAAATTCTTCTTCTCCAGCTGTTCTAAAATTGTCGTCCCTACCAATCCCGTCGCTCCGGCAACGGCTACTTTCCAGTTTTTTTTCATCTTCATTCTCCTCTTTTATGAAAGGTATTGTAAATCGCTCGGATCGCCTCTTCGAAATCCCTGTTTTCTATCCCAACAATGACATTGATCTCGCTCGAACCCTGCGAAATCATTCGTATATTGACCTGATGATCCGCCAATGACTTAAAAATTCTGGCGGAGATGCCCTTCGTGTTGATCATCCCGCGACCCACGACGGCGATCAATGCCATCGAAGGGAAAGCGTCGATTGTGTCGGGCATGCAGTAGATGCGAATTTCTTCGATAATTTTTTTGAGTTTCCCGTTTAAATGAGAGTCCGCCACGATGATCGAAACGGAGTCGATCGCAGAGGGCATATGAGCGATCGGCACATCGTTTGTCTCAAAAACCGACACGAGTTTCCTGAAAAAGGACAAGTCCTCCGTCATGCGGAGCTTCTCGACCGTGATGACCGTAAAGTCTTTCTTCCCGGCGATCCCCGTGATCAACCCGCGGTCGTGCAGCACCTGCGAATCGGGGATGATGCGAGTGCCCGGGTCGTCGGGTCGATTCGTATTTTTGATCTGAATCGGAATGCCTAATCTTCTTACCGGAAAGATCGCTTCTTCATGTAGCACATTTGCCCCCATATAGGAGAGCTCGCGCAGTTCTCGGAAGGTAACCGCCTGAATCGGCTCGGGATTGTCGACGATATTGGGGTCCGCCACCAAAAAGCCCGATACATCGGTCCAGTTTTCGTACAGGTCGACCTGCAATGCATCCGAAAGGATGGCACCGGTGACATCGGATCCGCCTCTCGAAAAGCATTGGATCTGCCCCTTCATATCCGAACCGTAAAAACCCGGCACGACGGCACTGCCCGCACCGCTCAGTACATTTTGGATGGACTGACGGGTTCTCTCCTCATCCAATCGATCTTTTCCCTTGAAGAACAGCAGGTCTTTTGAGTCGACGAATTTATAGCCCAGGTAATCGGCGAGCAGGATCGCATTGATGTACTCCCCGCGGCTCGCACAGTAGTCTCTCGATGCGCCGTTTTGCATCGCGGTGTAAATCTCTTCCAGGATCGCGTCGATGTCGACCGAGAGGTCGAGCTCTTCACAAATCGACTTGTATCGTTCTCGAATTTTCTTGAACACGTCTTCGAAATTCAGCATGTGGCTTGCCAGCTGATGGCACATGTATAATAAGTCCGTGATCTTGTAATCGTGGCTGTCTCTCTTCCCCGGTGCGGATGGAACGATGACCGTACGCCCGGGGTTGGAGGTGACAACCTCTTTTACTTTTTTGAATTGTGTTGCGTCCGCGAGGGAACTTCCTCCGAACTTTGCTACGATCTTTTCCATATATCCGCCTCCAATTAAAAAACGCCCATCCCAAAAGGACGAGCGACTCTCGTTTCCACCTATTTTGA
>CAZFWK010000125.1:0-5305 GCA_964522555.1 uncultured Peptoniphilaceae bacterium
AAAGGGGAGATTTCGATAATGGATTTCATCGGAGACTCCTTTTTTCGATGACGCGACCGCCCTCGATCGTGACGACCTCATCCGAGATCGGCTCCGCCACTTGCCTCGAGTGGGTGACCATAATGATGGATTGGCCGGTAGACTTCACATGCACAGCCAGAGTATGCAGGATCCGCTCTTCGGTGTCGTCGTCGAGGGACGCCGCCGGCTCATCCAGCAAGAACACTTCCGGCTCGAGCAAGATGACGCGGGCGAGCGCCAAGCGTTGCTTTTCTCCGCCGGAAAACCGCGCGGTGTCGTCATCCAATGCCTTTGGAAGCTGCACCTGCTCGAGCGCCTTGCGAAATGCATCGTCTCCGGGGGAGACTCTTACCTGAAAGTGAAAACCCATTGCCAAATTCTCCCGTACCGTGCCGTCGAAAAGCAGCGCCAGCTGCGAAAGCATCATGACGCGCCGCCTGTGCAACACAGAGGGAACTGTGGAAAGATCCTCTCCTCGGTAGGTGAGAACCCCGGCTGTGGGAGAGATGAGCTTGTTCATCAAACGGAGCATTGTGGTCTTTCCACCGCCGCTTGGGCCTGTGATCAGCGTGGTTTGCTTGGTGATGGCGAGTTCTTCCACATGGAGAATCTTTTTAAATTCTACAAACTGAAACCGAAACATAAGTCCTCTTTTCTCACCCTTCGATCACTCTTGCGCCGAAGGGCATCAGGGCCAATTTGGCAAGCTTAAAATGTTGCTTTCCGAAAGGAATGCCGATGATCGTAATCGAAAGGAGCACGCCCCAAAATAAATGCGCAAACGCCATCTCGATCCCGCCAAGGAGCAGCCAAAGGATGTTGACCAGCAAGGAGACTCCGCCCCCTCCAAACTCCACCTCTTTTCCGAACGGAAAAGCGGAGAGTTTTGCAAATTTGAAGCACTGGCGGCCGATCGGAATCCCGATAATCGTAATACTCCAAAGGACGCCGAAAAACATCCAACCCAACCAGCTAAAAAAACCGCCAAGGACAAACCACAGCGCGTTACCGAAACATCCCATAGTGCGATCACCTCTTTCAGTCGGAATATACCCATTTTTGCAGAAAGGTATGAAGGTGAATCATTGGCGATTTACTGTGTTATGATAGAGATAATAAGTGAGATCACGTGATAAAGGAGGCGGAATTAATGGATCAAATGTCATTGCTACCGGATGAAGGATCGTTGGATCGGAGTGAGAGATCGACATTACATAGTAGTTACAACGATGAGCGGGTCGAGCTAAACGTCGAAGAAATATTTGACACCGATCGGTACGATGAATTTATCGGCATCACGTATTCAATCTCTCCGAGCTTTATGAACCACTATTTGTCCAAATTTGATCGAATTAAACTAATTGTAGGCATTCCGGATGAGCATGTGCAAGACCGTGCGAATCGGATGGCGAAACAATTGCAGCAGGTGATTCAGCAGGATTTACGGAATGAAAGTGTCGCTTTTTATGAAGAGCTGAATCCGTCCGTCAAAGCGCAAATCGTAGAGCGGCGAATTGAGATGAAAGTCCCGCTGGGGTATTCGATTCACTCGAAGTTTTATTTATTGCGAAATTCCAATACCGATGAGAATCGGATCATTCTTGGCTCCGCGAATTTGTCGGAACAGGCTTTTTTGCGATCCACAACCCAATTTGAAAATATCATCCTATACGATAATCATCCTCTGTATCCGCTCTATTTCGACTATTTTCAAGAATTGTCTCCTGTATTGACCGATTACTTTCCGAAAGAATTACTTGCTGTCCACGCGAAAAAGGTGAAAAATATCCAATCCTCAGCCGACGAAGTGATACTCTTAGGAAATGAAGAGCTGGATCGTATTCAAGTCAAGGCGATACGCGAAAGATTGGAAAACTTGGATCAAAAGGTCCAGTCGGGTGCGATTCCGGTCAAAATTTTAGAAGAGATAAAGGACTTCGAATCAGACCGCTGGGAGAAGAAAGCCGAACAAAAAGAAGAGGAGCAACGGGAAGAAATCTCGTATTCGATCGTCCGGGAATCGGTAAACCTGCGAACTGCTACGCCGCAACTGAAAAAGGCACAGACCTTAACCAATGCGATAAAAAAGCATACAGAACCGCTCAAAGTAAAGATGGTAGATGAAAGCCTAACGCGCGAAGTTTTATTTAATAAAGCGGATACTCGAAACACCGGACAAGGGAAGTCCGGCTTATTGATCGAGAACCGATTAAAGAAGGACACATACAAGCAATTTGGTTTACGAGCGGAACCGGACGAAATCAGAAAAGGGCTTGTCAACATCGACCGATTCTTGGATACTTTTCAAGAATTTACCTTCAAATATGAAGATGAATACGGGCAAAGAGTGATGGAGGCGATCTTGTATGCCTTTACGTCCCCGTTTCTTTTTGAGATTAAGAAATTGTCGCGAACTAGCGAAGAAAGAAATGATGTTCCGCAGTTTCTGTTTATCGGCGGCACGGCAGGCAGCGGAAAGTCCAGTCTTCTAAAGATGATAGCAAAGATGATGGGGATCTACGATAAACCGTATTGGAATTTCACAGACCTTGGGAGCGGTTCGCGTGCGAGAATGGAAAGGGTTAACACTTTGCGCGCTTGGGTGAGCGAAGAAAATGTCTGCCCGATATTAGTGGACGAGTTGGATGTGGAATTTTTCAGCCAACACAACTATGGAAAGCGCCTAATACTCGACACGACGAACAATAAGATTCATACCGTTCCACCGTTTCCGACGGTGATCGGCACGACCAATGCAGACGGGTACTCCCTCCCTGCAGAAGCCCGGCGCAGGAGTTATTACCTGAAAATCGACAAAGTGTTCGATCCCATGTCCAGAGAGGCCTCGCCGCTTGCGTATCAAGAAATTTATGATGTGATGGACAATACGCTATTTATGGACTTTGTCTTACGAATGGCGGAGAGATTGGAAGATTGGGGCACATACAATTGGAATTATTTCGGAGAAAGCGGCGTGAAAGTCGATTTCTTGTATCAAAGTCGGGCGATTTTTAAAGAGTACTATAAAATTGCGGAAATGCCTCTACCCCGATACTTTCCAACCGACCGGTATAACGATGACAGCGAAAGCAATCAAGAGAAGTGGAGAAAGTTTTATAAAGGGATGGGCAGAGAGCATTTTGTATTCGACCCCGCGAGCGGTCATTTGTTCTTACAAACCACCATCATCGACGAACACTCCACCAGAACGTATCAAAGGCCGGAATCGGATGTTTACAAAGAGGCACTGCCACAATATGTCGTGCAAGGTTCCCTACAAGGGATCAATATTGAGCTGGACACCGATGAGTTCTTCAAATGGCTCGAGATCGACAATCCGTACCAAGACTATTACAAGGACAAGCTGATCGCCTATTACATGAAGCATAAGGAGACCTTAGAAGCGGAAAAAGAGGCGTTCCGATTCAGCCTAAAAGAGATCGCTGAGACCAAAGAAATGATTCAACGATACGAAGAAAAGATCCCGCAAAAAGTTCTAAAGGAGATCTCGGAAGAACACCTCGTACTGGATCCGGACGCATTTTATATGTGGACTAAAATAGAGCCGAAACGCGGGCTGATCGATCGGCTCTTTGGAAAACGATGATACGGCGCGGACACTTTGTCTTTTGACTAGATCGAAGCTCTACGTTCGCGAAACAATGTCACGGAAGCTGCGTACACTCCGGTGAGAGGACGAATCCGACCGCCCCAGTGGAAAGTAGAAATGAAATTCTGTTTAGACCGAGGAGAAACTACCCGTAGGTCATATCGAACCGGTAATATCTCGTCACATTAAGGATGAGCATAGCAGGTGAAGATTAATACAAAGACATCGTTTTCTTGTGCTTATTATGATACAATTAGCCGAAGATAGGAGAGATGTCATGCAATATGCATTTAAGGTTTATCGCGCGAATCGAAGTGAGTATGCGAAAATCATACAGAATCGAAAAGAATTTGAAACGACCGTCCAGACCAATCTGCATATAAGGGATCGAAAAACGGAGCTGTACTGGGTTCCGACGGAAAGTGCGAATCATCTCTTTCTTCAAGTCGAAAAAAATGACAAGGCGATCGCGTTGGCATTTGCTAGGCTTCCCGAAATTGCAAAAGAGGCGTTTTTACTCGATGTGGTCGGCAGCGAGATCGTCGACACCAATGAACTCGAAGGGGTGGCAAGCTCAAAACAAGAGATCATCGAGACTGCAAAAGAGATACAGGAATTCAACCTACCGAAAACGAAACGAATGCAAAACATGATCCGACGATATTTGCGTTTGATGGATCGAAAACAGTCGTTCCCAAGGAGCGCGGAAGAAATAAGAAAAATTTATGACGAATTGACCGAAGGCGAGATCGATCAGGGGAACCTGCCGGACGGAAGGATTTTCAGAAAAGAGCGGAGCTTCGTTCAAAACAGGCACAGTCTTGGTGGCGATACGATTCACACCGGTTTGCATCCTGAAGAAGAGGTGATCTTGGCGATCGAGAAGATGCTGTTGTTTCTCTCGAACTCGGAACTCAATCTATTAGCTCGTGTGGCGATCGCGCATTATTACTTCGGCTACATTCACCCGTTCTACGATGGAAACGGAAGGGCCGGGCGATACCTAAGCAGCCTGCTCCTTTCGGGAAATTATCATCCGCTGACGGCGATGTCACTTGCACGAGGTTGCCTACTGAATCGACAGGCGTATTTAAAAGCATTCCGGATCACCAATGCTTCGGAGAGCGCCGGAGAGATGAATTACTTTGTGGATGCTTTTTTAGAAATCCTCATCTCCGGGCAAGAAGACGGTATCGTACTGCTCCAAGAAAAGGACACGAAACTCACCAAGGCGAAGTGGCAGATTGAAATCCTAAAGCGCATAGCCGATCTCTCGGAAGAAGACGCAGAACTACTATTTTTGATAGCCCAAAGTCATTTTTTCGACTTCGAACCCGGAATCACGGTAGCGAAATTAGCGGAAATTCAAAAGACGTCGGAATACCTCGTGCGAAAAGCGTGTGCGGGAATGGAGGGAAAATACATTACCTTACGAAAAAAACGCCCGACAACCTACGGGTTGAGCGTGGCGTTTGTACAAGAAATCGAAGAGACGAACGGTTTAACTGAATAACAAAACCGGAAGTCTCTTTCGAGTTCCGGTTTTAATTTGGTGGAGATAAGGGGATTCGAACCCCTGGCCTTCTGAATGCCATTCAGACGCGCTCCCAACTGCGCCATAGCCCCACAGTGCAAATTATTGTATCTCATTTGACCGATGTTTTCAAGCATTTC
>CAZFWK010000126.1:0-5257 GCA_964522555.1 uncultured Peptoniphilaceae bacterium
ACTGGATTTAGAAGCGGAAATCAAAAACAATCCATTCCTAAATTTAGGGGATTTGATCTTTGATTCCATGTACCGAGACATTATCCAGCTTCGAATCATTCCCGGAACGAAGCTGGTCGAAAGTCGTATCGCAGAAGATCTCAATATCAGTAGAACACCCGTAAAATATGCGCTTAATAAATTAAGCGATCTCGGCTTAGTCAACAAGGGAACCGGAAAGGTGCTCGTGGTGAGTCGTATGTCGGCGGAAGAAGGGAGTAAAGTATATGAAGCGCGAAAGGCACTAGAGGGATTTGCAGCCTATCTTGCCGTTACGAACATGACCCCACAACAACTCGCTCGGCTTAATGATTTGAACGAGCAATATTATCAAATATGTAACAGTGAAAATTTCGATCGCAATGCGCATGCTGAATGTGACGACGAGCTACATCGCCTGATCATCACTTGCACGAATAACGACTATATCCTATCCATGTACGATCAGCTTGAAAGAGGATTGCTGCATTATCGGTACTCCCTGATGGCAGAACATGATGATGAGACACTGAGACCCATCGTGATAAAAGCAGCGCAATGCCATAAAGCACTAAGCAATGCATTTAACTTGGGCTTTGCCGAAACCGCACGCAGTCTGGTCGAAAGAGACATCGATGGAATGAAAGACGCCTTCAGATATTGGACCCTATAAATATCTGAAGGCCTCTCGAACCAACCGATTCGTATCAACGATCATTTGATCCCATCGAGAGCAGCTTTCCAACAGAGAAGCGAGATCTATAGTTTCCACCACCTGGCCGATGAGTCGGGCAATGTAGTTGGTACAATCCAGTCGCTCGAATCCATGGGCAACTCGAGTTGATCTAAGTTATGATTTAAGAAGATAATCGTTTGGTTATTCAAAATAATCTTCTCCTTTCTGTAAGGGTTATGGTGACTTTATTATAGCCTAGGAGAAGATTGTTTTACATAGGAAAATCCTGCAACAACGTGATTGTTCCAACGTTTTTCAGGCTTTTTGCTTGGAGACTTTTGGTCAGCCCCTCATCTCATCGGTCCTCGAAGAACCCGTCCCTCATCCAATCCACCGTTACCGGCTTATCGTACAGGATCTTCCTCAGGTAGAGGCTGCCGGGGGCGTGCCAGCCGTTTAGTCTTACGGTTCTTTTGGGGGCGGGGGCTTCGTAGTAGGCGGTGGCGCTTAGGGCGCTGCCGTCGTAATTGTGTTGCTTTGTGGTAAAGGGGAAGGTCACGATCCCCCAGCCGGGTGGTGATTCCAGCTCGTATTCGTGGTGGAGCTTGTAGCAGGGGTAGTTGAGCCGGAAGATATAGTCGAGCGCGTCGAGCCGGAGTTCCGTTTCGATTTGATATTCGATGTGGAGGTGGATCGTATCATGTTCTCCGCTTACGGGGACCGCGTAGAAGAACTCTTTCGGGTCTACTTTCGGTTTCGGTAGGATCGGGTTGGCCATGTCTAGCAGTTCCGATGGGTCGGGGCGCCCGGAATTTTCCCAGGCTTCCAAGAGGTCGATCGCAGTTTGCGTTTTTAGAGAGGCTAAGTAATCCAAAATCCCTTGGCCGTTGATCGTCATTTCGTATTTCGTAAACTGGCGCCCGAATCGTTCTCGTTGTTCAGGGGTGATGGCAGGGCTTCTCAAGATGAGAAAGAGCCCGTTCTTGCGGTGCGGATTCGATACGACCATTTTATTTTCGATCTGTCTTCTCACAAATTTGTCATCTGTTGAGATCAATACCTTTTCATTTCGCAAACTGGACTGCACGTAAAAACCGCGCACTTCACTTATGACGTCGTTCATTAAAGCGCGGTAGTTGAGTCGGTAGTTTCCATTTACCCCTGCGATGTCCAGTAGCGGGTCATCGTCGGGGAAGTAATCTTCCGCGGGTATGTCTAATGGATATGGAACCTCGATCCCGTTCATCGGATTTTCCGAATTTGATTTTCCGGGTGTACATACATAGATAAGGATGTGCATGAGCGCATCCGCCAGTACAGCGGTATGCTCCTCCTCGCGGTCAAGCCGGTCCTTCGCTTCTTGGATTGCGACCAACAAATTGGGCGGGAGATCGTAATCTTTATTGAGATTTCCGAAAAACACGTCGATATAGAGTCGCGCCGCGATTTGTCTGGTGTTGCCTCGTTCAAAAGTGCTCATGATTTCTTTCGCGAGATTCATAGAGAACGTGCTGATCTGAAGACGGATTTTCTCCGACACACTCTGGATTTGTGTCGATCTTCCGTCGAGCGCACGGCTCAGCTCGCTTTCCAGGATTGGATAGGATTTATTGTCTGCACAATAAGCAAAGCGGTTTTGGAATCGAATGTACCCGACTTTGTTTTTGGGATGAAGAAAGCGCACGAAAGATTGCAGCGTAAGAACTCTGTCCTCCGAGTGATTTTCTGTACCGGAATTCGTTTTCATCCTAATTGCCTCATTCGCAAAAAACATCGGGTTATGATGTGCCGCCTAACCATTACTCTGCCATCCGATCGTTTCATGCTTACTTTCTTAAATGTACCATACATTGAGAATTACGCCTTCTGCGGGAGATGTGCGGAAGGCGTAATGATTACGATATTCATAGTATTTTGTTATCGATATCATAACACAACCAATGTTTCTCGTCAATAATATAGTTTTCTTATGCGCGACTTGCGCACAATACTATGCAACATTCCCATCGTGAGAATTATTTCATTTCCGGGCGGTACTCCATCAAATACCGATACGTGAAGCCCTTCACGCTCCCGAATCGTTCCTGTTTCTTGCCAATGTGTTGGAAGCCCAGGCCTTCGTACAGCGGAAGTACTTTCTCGTTTCCCTCTACCACATCGAGCGTGTAGACTGCGTACGGTGTCGATGCAAGCAATTCTCGGATCAACTTTCTCGCGATTCCCCGCCCTCTTGCGCCCTCTCGTACGCCGACGAAGCCGATGTGAGCCTGCCTGTCCGAAAGCCGCTTCGGAGTATAGAACTCATCCTTCATGATCCAAGCCGCAAGCGTTCCCTTTACCCAACCGAGTTTCTTTTTTAAAACGTCCCGCTGCACACCGATCGGGTACCCGCCTTCGTCTGCAAAGCCCGCGACCCCGACCACAAGGCCGCTCGAAGTCTCTTCCGCAATGTAGAAACGGCTGCTGTCGATCGCAGGCTCAAGCACCCCGGCTATGTCCGTTATGGATTCGCTGAAGGCTTTGAACTGGTCGTAAAACGCCTCGGCGATGGTCTCCGCAATCCCGAAGTTATCTTTGTCGGTCCCGATTCGTACCCGATATTCCACGGCTCTTACCTTCTTTCCGTTACGGTTGGAGATACGCTTCCAAGAGTTGTAGGGTGTTTTGCAAGCCGCGCTCGTGGATCCTTTCGTAGCCGTGGCTTGCGGCAACACCCGGCCCGATGAGTGCGTGGCGATAGTCGTATCCGGCGTTTAATGCAGCGGAGGCATCGGAGCCGTAAAAGGGATAGATGTCGACCGCGAAATCAAGCTCGTTTGCTTTTGCTTTTTCGACCAATTGGGAGGTGAGCGCATGAGAGTAGGGTCCGGTCGAGTCTTTCGCGCAGATGGACACTTTCGTTTCGTCGGTCGTGAGGTCGTCCGCCACTACGCCCATATCCACCGCGATCATGTCGACGATGCCTTCGGGGTGAGCGGCACTCGCGCCATGGCCGACCTCTTCGTAGTTGGTAAACATGAGGTGGACGGGTCGGTTTGCCGCCCATTCGCCATTTTTATACCTTCGCGCGAGTTCCAGCAAGATCGCGCAGCTCGCTTTGTCGTCTAAGTGCCGGCTTTTGATATAGCCGTCGCCGCTCCTTCTGAATCGCGGTTCGAGCGAAATAAAGTCGCCCGCCGCAACACCCAGGCTTTCGGTTTCTTCTTTTGTGTTCACCACATAGTCCAGTACGATTTCCATATTTTCATCGGAGCGTTCGGTTTTGCCGATCTCCCGTGATGCATGAACAGCCGGTTCGTTCAGCCTGAGCGTGCCTTCCAAGCTTTCTCCGTTTCGCAGATGCACGTGGACGCACTCCTGCTCGGCGTAATTCAGCGGAAAGCCGCCCAATGTGGTGACGCGAAGGCGCCCGTTCCCCTTCACACTTCGGACCATCAGCCCCAAAGTGTCGACGTGTGCGCTTAAGAGAACCCCTTCCCCTTCCACGCCCGGGTTCAATTGCACATAGACCGCCCCTTTATTCGACTGATACGGCGCATAGCCCATTTCTTTCAATTCTTTCACGATGAAGTCTTCCGCCTGCTTGGTGAAGCCCGTAGGCGAGGGGATGTTGACCAGCGTTTCCAGTGTTTGAATCATCGAATCCATAAATTCTCCTTATGCTTGATTTTCCGCGATGGCGCTGCCACGCAGTTGCCCGCAGGCGCCGTCGATCTCTTGGCCGAGTGCGGGTCGTTTCGTTGTGATGATCCCGGCATTTCGAAGCACTTCCTGAAACGCCTCGGCCCGCGCGGGGTCCGCCTGCTGAACGTTCGCATCCAGCGGATTGAGCGCGATCAGATTGATTCGGCAAGGGATCTCTTTTACCGCTTCGACCAGCGCCGTCGCATCTTCGATGCTGTCATTTTCTCCGGGTACCATGGCGTATTCGAAGAACACCACATGCCCCGCGATCTCCGCGTACTTTCTGCAAGCCGCAAGTAGCTCTTGTACCGGGTATCTGCGGTTGATCGGCATATTGGTGGATCGCTTGGCGTCGTCTACATAGTGTAAGGAAACCGCGAGCCGGCAGGGCCATTTTTCTTCCGCCATGCGCAGAATCCCGGGGACCACCCCGCAAGTCGATACGCTAATATGCCTCGCTCCCACTCCCACGGCGCGCGGGTCGGAGAAAATATAGAGACTCTCCTTAACCGCTTCCGCATTGTCGAGCGGCTCGCCGATTCCCATGTACACGAGGTTCCGAACGCGAATCTTCTCTTGTTCTTCCACCGCGAGCAATTGCCCGACGATCTCTGCTGCGTCCAAATTTCCGCCGAATGGCAGGCTCGAGGAAGCGCAAAATGTGCACCCCATCTTGCAGCCCTTTTGCGTCGAGATGCACAAAGTATTCCAGAAGATGGAAGAAACTCCAAAACGTCAAAAGATGTATACTCCGTAAATGCGATGCTCAAGTTAGAGATTTGACACACAAAATAACAAAAAATTTTGTGGGCTGGGCAGTAGGACACAATATCAAGCATGTATATATTGGAGATGTTGAAGGTGTCCAGAGGAATACAA
>CAZFWK010000127.1:0-5221 GCA_964522555.1 uncultured Peptoniphilaceae bacterium
TCTTTTGTGCGAGAAAAATGGCGATGCTCATGAAGAAGCGATCCTGATCAAATAACGCCCCCATACGGGCCTCCTTTTTTGAAAAAAAGAGGTGAGTCCGTTCGACCCACCTCCCAGTCGGCTGAAGATTCAGCCGTTACGATCAAATTGTGAATTGCACGGGAATGACTCGCGCATTGGTACCCTCAACAGGAATCGAACCTGTAACTGTCCCTTAGGAGGGGACTATTATATCCATTTAACTATGAAGGCGTGCACGAATATTTTATCCCAAATCGGGAAGAGATGTCAAACCTCTATCGGATAACCTCCATCCCGTTCATATACGGTCGCAGCACTTCCGGGATCACGACACTGCCGTCTTCTTGTTGAAAGTTCTCGAGGATCGCCGCAAAGGTACGCCCCACTGCAAGCCCGGATCCGTTTAAAGTGTGCAGATAGTTTGTCTTGCCGCTCGCGTCGCGATAGCGAAGATTCGCGCGTCTCGATTGGAAGTCCTCAAAGTTTGAGCAAGAGGAGATCTCCACATAGCGCCCGTAGCTCGGCATCCACACTTCAATATCGTAAGTTTTGGCGGATGAGAAACCGAGGTCTCCCCCGCAAAGTGCGACTACGCGGTGTGCTAGACCGAGGTTTTTCAGCACTTGTTGTGCGGCTTTCGTAAGCGATTCGAGTTCTTCGTAGCTCGTTTCGCGATCGGTGAATTTCACCAGCTCGACCTTGTCGAATTGGTGGTTTCGTATCAAGCCTCTCGTATCTCTTCCCGCGGAACCCGCTTCCTGACGGAAACACGGTGTATACGCGGTATAGTAGATCGGGAGGCGCTCATTTTCGATGATCTCATCTCGAAGCAGATTGGTGAGCGGCACTTCCGCCGTCGGAACGAGGAAGTAATCTTTCGAGGGGATATGGAACATATCGAACTCAAATTTCGGGAGTTGACCGGTACCGATCATCGAGTCGCGGTTGACCATAAACGGCGTAGAAAGCTCGGTGTACC
The DNA here is from genome assembly GCA_964522555.1 of uncultured Peptoniphilaceae bacterium. Classification (GTDB taxonomy): domain Bacteria; phylum Bacillota; class Clostridia; order Tissierellales; family Peptoniphilaceae; genus JAAYQA01. Next base: position 1,001 of record CAZFWK010000127.1, read on the forward strand.
CGTGTTCGGCTGTATGCAGATCCAGCATGTACGAGTAGATCGCACGCTCGAGTCTCGAACCGAGTCCGTGGAACAGCGAGAATCGGGGACCGGTGATCTTCGTCGCGCGCTCAAAATCCAGAATTCCGAGACTCGTACCGACATCCCAATGCGCCTTCGGTTCGAATGAAAATTCCGGCGTTTCGCCCCAACGGTCGACTTCGAGATTGGCCGAGTCGTCCGCCCCTTCGGGCACGCTTTCGTGCGGTGCATTCGGGATTTCCAAAAGGATCTTTCTGAGATTCTCGTCGATCACGCGGACTTCGTCGTCCAACACTTTGATCTCGTCGGAAAGGACCTTCATCTCGTCAAAAACGGGTTGAACGTCTTTCCCTTCCTTTTTCAGCATCGGAATCTGCTTGGAAGCTTTGTTTTGCTCCGCTTTCTTTTGTTCAACATTCACGAGAATCGCGCGACGCTTCTCATCCAATGCGATCGCATCTTCCAACGGGAACTCGTGATTTCTCTTGCTCAGTGCGTTTTTTACCTGTTCGGTCTCCATACGGACGCGTTTAATATCTAACATATGCTCCTCCTTGCACAAAAAAAAGTTTACTGCTGCAAGGACGGAAAAATCCGCGGTACCACCCTGCTTAATCAGTAAACGATCCACTCTCTTCTCATCCGCTCCCGGCCGGACAATACGCTCGCAGACCGATTCGCACCCACCACCGGCTCTCTTCACAGCTACCACGCATTACTCTCCGTTCATCGCACTTGTATAGGCTTTAGTATAGCACAAGAGTGGGTTCAATTCAAGGCAAGGAAACCAAATAAAGGCGATCGGCACGCCCATACGAATCCTGCCACGCGGTGCCGGACAAGCCGAGCACCCTACAGCACCGACGAAAGTTTTTCCCAATAAAAAACCCCGGGTTTCCCCGAGGCTCAGACTGTAGTCAGAGGTTTTTGAGATGGAGTGAAGGAGAGCTCGGTGCACCCCTTGAGGCCATATCTTGGCCGAGCGGTCCGTGAGCGTGCCGAAAGGGGTGCACCGGGCTCGACTGAACGGACTTTATCATCCCTCTAAGCCCCGGGTTTCCCCGAGGCCATGTTCCTATCTTCTACCCGAAACTGCATTCACAATGACTAAAAGCAAAATAGCTCCGCCAAATGCGATTAAAAATGTTTGCAGATTAAACGCTGCGATATTTCCGATCTTGAGCAAATTGTTGGCGATAAATCCGCCGATAAAAGCGCCCACAATCCCTACGACGATGTTGGCTCCTGCACCCATCTTCGCGTCATTTCCAGTGACTTTACTGGCCAACCAACCGGCTAAGGCCCCCATTACTAACCATCCTAGTATTCCCATGATATCCTCCTATCGTAATTTGCGTGTAATTTCGCAAAGCTTTCATTTTCACTCTGCACATGGTATATACCCACCTGCTTTTGATCTCACACATCAAATTACTATAGTATTTACTTCACGACGTATACTGTTGGGTTATTTGAAATAGCGGACTCCGTTTTGGAAGAGATCTTGATCTTTGTTGCCGGGCATGTTTTGGAACAGATTTTCTGCAAAGCGCTCGCTATGCGCCATTCTTCCGAGAATCTTTCCGTCGGGCGATGTGATCGACTCGATTGCGCACATCGATCCGTTCGGATTGTATTTCGGGTCCATCGTGAGATTTCCGGCAGGGTCCGCATAGACACTGGCGACTTGGCCGTTAGCAAACAATGCGTTCAGCACATCCTGATTTGCGACAAAGCGCCCTTCTCCGTGCGACACCGGTAAGGTGTAGATCTCCCCGACTTCGAAGCCACTCATCCAAGGCGATAGGGTGGACACGACTTTCGTGTGAACCATCTTCGACACATGGCGTCCGATCTCGTTTCGGAACAGGGTCGGCGAATCCGCTGTGGGACGCTCGAGCGTTCCGGTCGGAAGAAGGCCCGACTTCACCAGCGCCTGGAAGCCGTTGCAAATCCCCAGGATGAGTCCGTCCTTTTCCAAAAGCGTTGCGATCGCCTCTTTCACGAGCGGGTTTTTCAACACGCTTACGATAAACTTTCCGCTTCCGTCCGGTTCATCACCGCTGCTAAAGCCTCCTACTAAGCTTAGGATCTGGCTCTCTGCGATCTTTTCCGAAAGCACCTGCATGCTCTCTTCCACCTGTGCCCGGGTGCGCGTGCGCAACACGACGATTTCCGCCTCCGCACCGGCCGCGGCAAACGCCTGCGCGGTGTCGTACTCGCAGTTGGTTCCGGGGAACAGCGGGATGATGACTTTAGGCCTCGCGATCGAAGGGCCTTTCGCAAGCGGCACTTGCATCGCCTTTTCATTGCAAACCACTGTGGATTCCACAGGCTTTGCCAGAATCGGGTAGAGCTTTCCGTAGCGCTCGGTATGCGCTTTGTGCGCCTCATCAAAATCGACCGCGATTCCGTCGATCACCATGTTTCCGCCCGTCGTCTTTCCGATCGCCTTCAGTGCGCTTAGCTCCGCGCTCGGATCCAACTCTACGATCAAGCTTCCCGGCATCAGCGCGTCGGAATGCTTTGCGATTGCCACTTCGAACCCGACCTCGTTTCCGAGTCCTGCGGTAAGAAGCGCTGTGGTCGCATCGTTTCGTTTGATGGTGACCGCACTGCGCACGAGCCCCTTTTCGTTTAGGGCTAACAGCTCATCCCAAGCGGTTTTGAGCCCGTCATAATCCGGTGTCAGATCTTCCTTCGCGGTATGCGGCAGTAGTGCGAGCACGCTGCCCGCTTCTTTCCACTCTTGCGAGATCGCCGTCGAAGCCTTGGACACGCTCACCGCGAAGCTCACCAGTGTGGGCGGTACATCGTATTCTTTAAACGTGCCGCTCATGGAGTCCTTCCCGCCGATCGCCGGCGTTTGGAAGGCTTCTTGTGCCGTCAGAAGCCCCAAAAGCGCCTTCACGACTTTGCCCCATTTCTCGGGCGCATCTCCCAGCCTTTCGAAGAACTCTTGCACGCTTAAGCGCGCGCGTTTGTAGTCGGAACCTACCGCAACTTGTCTTGCGAGCGATTCGATGACCGCGTATTGGGAACCCAGGAACGGTTCGTACGAGCTTTCGTACGGGTCAAACCCGTAGGACAGGACACTCGTAGTGTCGGTACCGCCCTCGACAGGCAGCTTTTGTACGCTCGCGTCGCTCCTCGTGCGACCGGTCGCGCCGCCGTATGGCAAGAGCACGGTGCTTCTTCCGATCGTGGAGTCAAACATCTCGACCATCCCTTGTTGCGATGCATTTTGCGGTTCTTGCAAGCGCGCCAAAAGATCTTCTTTTCCGACCACAGGTGCAGGCTTTGGCCACTCTCCCACGGGATTGGTTTCAAGCACGGCATCTCGCGCGGGCGTCACACCGCTCGTGTTCAGGAAGCTTCTCGCGATATCGACCACGGTCTGTCCGCGGTACACCATGCGCACGCGCGCCTCTTCGATCACTTCGGCCACTTGCGTCGCCTCCAGATTTTCCGCGTCGCAAATTTCTTTAAAGCGCGCCACATCCGAAGCCGCGATTACTACCGCCATGCGCTCTTGCGATTCCGAGATCGCGAGCTCCGTCCCGTCGAGCCCTTGGTATTTTACCGGTACATTATCCAAGCAAATCGAAACGCCTTCCGCTATTTCTCCGATCGCGACGGAAACCCCGCCCGCGCCGAAGTCGTTCGAGCGCTTGATCATCTGCGCGGCTTCTCTGTTTTTATAGAGTCGTTGCAATTTTCTCTCTTCGGGCGCATTTCCTTTTTGTACTTCGGAAGAGGATTTTTCGAGTGAGGTTTCCGTATGCTCTTTCGAAGAACCGGTCGCGCCGCCGATCCCGTCACGGCCCGTAGCGCCGCCCAAAAGGAGTACCGCATCGCCCGGTGTAGGTTCTTCTCTTCTCACATGATCCAGTCGAGAAGCCCCGACGACCGCACCGCATTCCATTCTCTTTGCGACATAACCCGGGTGGAAGATCTCCTCCACATAAGTCGCAGCCAAGCCGATCTGATTCCCGTACGAGGCATAGCCTGCCGCAGCGGTTTTCGAGATCTTGCTTTGTGCGAGCTTACCGGGAAGCGTTTCAGAAAGCGGAGCCGTAATATCCGCAGCCCCCGTGATACGCATCGCCTGATACACATACGCGCGCCCCGAAAGCGGGTCTCGTATCGCGCCGCCGATGCAAGTGCTGGCGCCACCAAACGGTTCGATCTCCGTGGGGT
>CAZFWK010000128.1:0-1519 GCA_964522555.1 uncultured Peptoniphilaceae bacterium
CACAATCTCAGCGATTGTGGGCTTCTTTTTCGTTTATGATGAATTCAATAAAATACCTTGTACGAGATTCAAGGTAAAATTGGAAAATATTTTATTTTTTATTTTACTCAAATTTCCCTTCGAAATGAATGAGTACTTGCGAAGGATACGTCGTGTTGAATAATATTCTAGAAATATTCTGCTAAGTCTTCGTGGTATTCCGTATTACACTTGCGTTAAAAATGTTAGTAATTCGGGATACATTCGGAAACCGCGAATATAGATGAAGTTTAACGGTTATTATGCTTCAACTTATAACAGCAATACATCGCGACAATATAGTATGATCATGATATACTAAAATCGAATCAGAACAATATGGATAACAGAATAGAGGGCATCTATGAGAATATCAAAACATGTTGATTTCGGCAAGCAAGGGGAACAACTTGCAGTTGAGTTTCTGAAGAGCGAAGGATATAAAATACTGGATACGAATTACCGTAATGCAATGGGTGAGCTGGATATCATAGCGCGTAAAGATCAACTCTTAGTAATTATTGAGGTAAAACGAAGAAAAACGCTTGCCCATGGTTTCCCGAGAGAAGCTGTGTCATATCATAAGCAAAAGCAGATCGCCCGGCTTACGCAATGGTATATTCAACAGCACAAGCTCCACAATATGCAGGTGCGATTTGATGTGATTGAAATAATAGGGGAAGATATCCACCATATCAAAGATGCTTTTCGGGTGGGTTGAGGAGCGAACGATGTACAGTACAGTAAAAACGTGTGTGTTACAAGGTCTAAATGGGTTTGTGGTCGATGTAGAGGCGGACCTTTCGAATGGGTTACCAACCTTTCAAATCGTCGGTCTTCCGGACGCTTCGATTAAAGAGAGCAAGGAGCGTGTCAGAAGCGCGATCGTGAACAGCGGATATCAGTTTCCGCTAAATCGAATCATCGTGAACTTGGCGCCGGCTAATCTTAAAAAGGAAGGGTCTCAATTGGACTTAGCCATTGCGATTTCATTATTGACTTCCATTGGCGAGATCGATGTGTTGAGTGACGATAAAACCGCTTTTATTGGAGAGCTTTCCCTTGATGGTAGAGTAACGGGAATTGATGGAGCGCTTCCCATTGTGATTTCACTTCGAGAGTTAGGATTCGAGCGCTGCTACATACCAGCCGAAAATCAGGAAGAGTGCGGTGTGGTTCAAGGTATCGAAGTACTCCCGGTTCATACTTTGGATGAGTTGGTAAAGGACCGCAATGAAGAGAAACGAATCGAGCCATATCAGTCGGATGTCGATTATAACAATACTGACGATATCGATTTTGAGGTTGATTTCAATGAAATTAAGGGGCAGCATGCATTAAAGCGTGCACTGGAGGTGGCAGCTGCAGGGCATCATAATATCCTGATCATCGGCCCTCCGGGTGGGGGCAAGACGATGTCTGCTCGTCGTTTGCCGACGATTCTTCCGGAGATGACTTTTGAGGAATCGATCGCCTGCACGAAGATTTTCTCGGTTGCGGG
>CAZFWK010000128.1:1529-2254 GCA_964522555.1 uncultured Peptoniphilaceae bacterium
TGCGTACGAGACCGTTTCGCGCACCCCATCATACTGCATCACAAGTCGCGATTATCGGAGGCGGAAGAATCCCGAAACCCGGCGAGATCAGCTTGGCTCATAACGGTGTCCTTTTCTTGGATGAATTCCCCGAGTTTTCGAAATCCGTCATTGAAGTCTTACGCCAACCGATGGAGGATGGTGAAGTTAATATCTCGCGAGTGACAGCCAGTTTGAGTTATCCGAGCCAATTTTTATTGATCGCCTCAATGAATCCCTGCCCGTGTGGCTATTATGGAGATCCGACGCACACTTGCTCGTGTAGTATGGCAGAAATTCAACGATATGTTGGCAAAGTGAGCAATCCGATTTTGGATCGGATCGACATACATATCCAAGTGAATCCCGTTCAATATTCTGATTTAACAAAGGAAGAGCAGTCCGAGTCGTCTGCCACGATCCGTGCAAGGGTAAATCAAGCAAGAAACTTACAGATCGAACGCTATAAAAATGTCGGTATCATCAACAACTCGCAGCTTACCTCCAAGCTCACAAAGCGATTTGTAAAGATGGAGGCGGGAGCCGAAAAGCTGGTGGAAACGGCTTTTCACCAATATAAGTTTAGCGCGCGGAGTTTCCAAAAGATCCTGAAACTCTCACGCACGATCGCTGATCTGGATCAATCCGAGACAGTAACCGAAAGACATGTCCTGGAGTCGATCCGATACCGCAGTCTTGAGATCGGC
>CAZFWK010000128.1:2264-5199 GCA_964522555.1 uncultured Peptoniphilaceae bacterium
TGAAAAATGGGATCAAACAGCCATTGCGGCTATTGATAGAAAGAGAGGATAGTATGGTAAAGAAAAACGGTAGAAAAAAGGGTTTTACCCTAATCGAGCTCGTCGTCGTCATCGCAATACTTGCAATTCTTCTTGCGATTGCAATTCCGGCTTACACGGGGTACCGTGATCGCGCGGAAACGCAAGCCGTAGAGACGAACAAGCGAATGCTGGAGAATGCGGCTATCCTGTATATTTCGGATACCGGAACGACCGATTTTACTTGGTCGAACGGAACCGGCGATGCGGGGAAATATGTTAATGAATGGCCTGAAGGCTACACTTTAACTGCGACCGGCGGCAAAGTGGTAGTCGAGTACGTAAAACCTGTTACCCCTTGATCGAAGTACTTATTTTCTTTTTCGGCGCAAGTATCGGGTCCTTTCTCACCTTAGCATCGGGTAGAATACCGGAGGGAGGATCCGTTTTTGCACCGAAATCGCATTGCGATGCCTGTGGCGCGAATTTACGTTATCGAGATATGATTCCGGTGGGGAGTTACTTGATCTTACAAGGAAGATGCCGCGATTGCAATGCGCGAATTGACCTTACGACTTTACTGGTAGAGTCGGGCACGGGAATAGTGTTTCTGCTTCTCTATCACCGTTTCGGATTCAGTTGGGAGATGGTTACCCAAGTGGCCATTTTGTGCGTTATGATCCTGATGTCATTGATCGATTTGAAGAGTTTGGATGTGTTTGATGCACACTTACGAGTGATCGCGATTCTAGTTGTCTTGCTTCTCTTCATAAAGGGAGGGCGCGAGATTTTGGATTCATTGCCCGGGTTTTTGATCTGGGTGGGGTTCTCGTATGTGGTGGGAGATCGCATGGGAGACGGAGACAAGTGGTTGGTGGGAATCCTTCTTTGGCTATTGCCGTGGATATCACAAATCTGGTGGTTGCTGTATTCGATCTGGACGGCTGCAACGGTGGCAATCGTTATGCTTATTCGTGGCACTTCACGGAAGACGGCGATTCCGTTCATTCCCTTTTTGACGGTCGGATACTTTCTGGTCCTGTACTTTCCAATGGGGTGGTGGGGATGAAGAAATCCGGATATACGCTACTCGAATTAGTCGTGGTTCTCGGAATACTCGGCATTTTACTTTCAGTTGTACTGCTGCGGCAAGTACAAATCAAGGATCGAGAGCTCGACGATATGCTCGAAGACCTTCGCTTCGCCCGTACCTACGCTGTGACGTACGGCGAGGAAGTGAAGGTTTCCTTTGATTTGGCGGGAGATTCGTATTCGATTACCAATGCGGGAAGTGAAGTTCTTTTATCCAAGCAATTACAAAAGGTCGACTTACGGAGTTTTCATCATATCGGAGCCACCGTCGGGATCAAACCTACCGGTGCTTTCTCGAAGTGCGGTCATATCGAACTTTCTCACGCAGGAAAAAGTTACAAATTGAACTTTACGGTCGGGATTGCCCGGTTTACTTTGGTTGCGCCATGAAGAAAAGAAAAGGATACAGTATCATAGAAGTCGTGATCAGTTTGGCATTGATAGGCATATTAGTCCTCAGCCTTCTACCGGTTTTGTCGACTTCAATTCAGCAAAGGCGACAATTGGAAGAATTGCGTTTGCAAAACGAGTTTTTGCAAAATGTGATCACCTGCGTCAATCGAGGAGCGGCGATCGATGCGGACGACGGCAGAATCGACCTGGATCTCGGTGCAGGTGGATCCGTATCGTTTTCCTACTTGGGGAGAAGCTATACGGTGACGAAGATTACGGAAGGCGAGATGGTTTGGGCGGAGATTAGGCGGGAGGGCATGGATGAAACGATCCGATTCTTGTCACAAAACTAAACGAGGCTTTACCCTGATCGAACTAGTCTGTGTTTTAGCTGTCGGTAGCATACTGCTCATCGCACTTACTGCAGTTTTGCAAAACAGTATTCTCGTAATGAACGAATTGGAGAAGGCGGATGAAAATTACTTAAACGGTTCTTTCGCGATCGATTATGTCGCGCAGGAAGTTGCCGCTGCGGAAGCGGTCTATTCTCTCGATGATACTTCTGTCTCGGTAAACCTTGGGTTTGCTTCCGGATTCATATTGAAAATGAACGATATTAAATACATAACGTATGCGCTTCGTGGTTCTTCATTAAACCGCTACAAGACCGGTAATTTGCACGGTTTCGCCGACTCTTCCACTGTACAAGGTACAAATCTGCTGGCAGGCGATGTTGAAAGCATCGATTCAACAATAGACAAAGAGAAAGGCGTTTTAACCGTTCGCTTGACCGTAAAAAAAGATGAATCGCTCATGACCTTTAATCGGGTTCTGGAAATCCCTCTGATGGAGGTGATCCCATGAAGAGAAAGGGCTATTTACTACTCTATGTCGTGATTATCGTGGGTTTGATCGGACTGATCGCGCTCTATACGGCGGAACGTATGAGACTCTCTCTTCTAATAGAAGAAAAGCGTGTCGATTCGATTCGAGAGGAAATTGAAATAAGCGGACTTATGAATCATATGTTTCAATCGGACTACTTGGATCAGTCGGAAAGCATACTCTTACACCACTTAGCCGCGAGCAAAGCGCCATTAGCCGAGACGAGCTACGAGATTCCATTGCAGTTCCCGGACGGGACAATCCACGAAGCCAAAGCGGTGATCCAAAAAAACTTGACCGGAGTGATATGGCATGTAGCGTCTAGCATTTCGGGGAGTGAGCGAACCGTAGCCATCGATTTTGCAACCCTGATTGCAGAACCATTTGAAGCCAGTGGCTTGACGCTCGAGGACAGAATTGAGATGTTGCGTGAAGTGATGAATGATGAAATCGAAGCAACAGGAATTCAACATAAGGGAGACGCGGAGATGATTCTATCGTCGGATAAGAAATATTGGGACATCCGACTTTATGATCCAATTCCGGA
>CAZFWK010000129.1:0-5197 GCA_964522555.1 uncultured Peptoniphilaceae bacterium
ATCGGTCTGTCGGCTCCCGAGAAAGGGAGCTGTCTGTATTTTCCTCTATTCATGCGGTTTCCTCGTCGGAAATTGCATCGACTTCTTGTATGATCGCTTCTTTTTTTAGAAGCGTCATCAACATCGTATTCGTATTGCAGTCTTGCAGATACCGCATCGGAAGTTGGTTTTGACCGCCGATCTCTCGAATCTTCCGAAGTCCCGCCGGCGCGATCGAATCGACGATGATAATGATCTCATCCGCATCCGTCGCGACGCGCTCCATCACATCGGAATGCTCATCTCCGCTGAGAAAGCCCAGCTGACCGCCGAAGTCTTCGATCGCTTCTTGCGCGACCAGCGCTTCCTTCATGGTGCCAACCACGACATAGCTACGATCTCGAAAGTGTGCGCTCGCTTCCGCAAAAGCCGGGAGTTCGCTCGATTCTACCGGTTCCTGAATCGGGACGTTCAGCTTATGTCGCCAAACGACTTTGCCTGTCGTCGGTTCATCTTCAAAATACGCGTAATCGACCAGATCTCCTTCGGAAACATCTAAATTGTGCATATCCCGCTCGCTGATGACGAGCCGGCCGTAGTTTTCTAGACGCTCCGTTACATCGATATAATAGAGCAACGCGGATTCGTCGTACTGCACGCGAACATAACTGAGTTCTCGCCTAGGAGTAAGCAGAGGCTCTTTGATTCGCTTCGCGACGCTGTAGTCGTACAAGGTACGCAAATTCCCGTTTTTCATCACGACCGACTTTAGACCCTTCGCGCGCACCCAGTCTCCTTCTTGCAAATGAAGATTCCGGACAACCGACTCCGGCACAAAGATCCGAAAAGAGCCGATCGTTCCGCCGGTTAATTCTCTTTTAAATCGACCGATATACAAATGATTCACTTCATCTTTAATCTCTCGACCCGACTCCGGATCGGCAAGCTCAAGCTTTCCGCCCTTTGGGGACTCCGCAGGCAATTCTTTCAGCCCTTTTAGTATCGAAAGATAAGCGGAGAGCTTCTCGAAATCACCGGTAAGCGTGCTCGAATCCATTTTGGAAAGGATGCTCAACATCTCATTCTTAATCTCATTCAGTAATTTGATCTTGTCCATAATGATCCCTCGTTTCTCTAATGGCTATCAGTTCCTTAATAAAAAGAGGACCGCCTATGATGGACTCATAGGCGGCAGAAAGGAAGAAGAAATATGATTCTTCACTTCAAGTATAACCCCGTGTAAAGATCTTGTAAAGATCATGTGGCATTTTTATCCTACTCGAGCTTAAAAGGGTTTATCGGGCCTGCTCGTCCGGTTCGTGGATACCGAATAAATTCCCTTCCGTATCATAATAGTAACCCTGCCAAGCCATGCCGGGCAGTGCGGTTTTCCCCTGCTTAAGCGTACCGCCCGAAGCCAAGATCTTCTTCTCCGACTCGTCGTAATTGGAAACCACGATGGTACATACAAAAGCATTGGCACCGCTGCCTTCTGTCAATGGTTCTCTTCTTACCAGTAAGCCTCCGTTGATCCCGGGAGTTTCCGGTTCCCCCGTAATGATACCCCAATACGTCTCATTCACATACTCCGAGTAATCTTCATATTTCCAATCAAATACATCCGCATAAAACTGCTTTGCGCGCTCTACATCATCCACCATGATCTCAAAATGCATAATTCGTTCCATCGCGATCCCACCTTATCCTAAGAGTATTCCATATGTACCCGTATCGGTACAGTATTCTAACGTAATTCGCTTTCACGTCCAACATCTGTCACCCTGCTCGATTTTTCACAGATGACCACCTTGGTTCCATAAAACCCAAACAAAGGCGAGTCCTTTTTCTATTTTCGTTGTATAATAGGGAATCAACTGATTCGGAGGACAAAATGAACTACGACGACGCTATGGAATTTATTTATAGTACATCTTGGATGGGAAGCATTTTAGGCATTTCGCGAATGAAGACCCTGATGGAAAAATTGGGAAATCCGCAGGACAAAGTCCCCAATATTCATATCGCGGGCACCAATGGAAAGGGCTCGACCGCTGCGATGCTGGCTTCTATCCTCACCAGCGCGGGCTATCGCACAGGGCTGTACACCTCGCCCGTGATCCACTACTTTGGCGAGCGCATGATGATCGACACGGTTCCGATGCCCGAGGCCGATATCACCAAGCTTACGGCCAAGATGAAGGAAGCCGCCGATACGATGGACGAAAAGCCCACGGAGTATGAACTGATCACGGCACTCAGCTATTTGTATTTTGCGGAAGCAGCGGATATCGGCGTAATTGAAACAGGCCTCGGCGGGACTTTGGATGCGACCAATGTGATCGACCGCCCCATACTCTCGATCATTACGGCGATTGGGATGGACCATACGAAAGAACTGGGGAATTCGCTCGAAAAGATTACGGAACAAAAAGCCGGGATCATCAAAAAAGGTTGCCCGGTTGTACTATCGGCGCAAGGAGAAATCGTCACGAAAGGGATCGAGGCAATCGCAAAAGAGAAAGAAGCGCCGCTCTTCATTTCGGAAGCAATCGCCGTCCTCCCTGCCGGACACGACCTCGACCTCCAACACTTCTCTTATCATGGCGAATTGTACTCGCTTTCACTGTTAGGCGAATACCAACTCGAAAATGTGGCAACCGTGCTGAAGGCGGTAGAAGTTCTGCGAACACAGGGGATCGAAATCCCCGACGAAGCCGTCCACAAAGGACTCCAAACCGTGCGTTGGCCCGGTCGCTTCGAAATTTTGCGAAAATCTCCGACTGCCGTTCTCGACGGCGCGCACAATCCGCAAGGCGCTGAGAGCTTCGTCCGCAATGTAAAGGCGTACTTTCCCGGAAAGAAGCTCACCGTGATCGTAGGAATCCTGGCAGACAAGGAATACCACACAGTCGTGGAGATTCTCTCGCAGCTTACTGCAAGATGGATCGCCGTCACACCAAATAGCGACCGGGCGCTCGAAGCAAGTGAGCTTGCCGTCTCTCTGCAGCGATACCACGCGGACGTCCGCATCATCGACTCGGTAACCGAGGCGCTCGACACCGCGATGCAAGATTCCGGACCGGATGACGTGATTTGCGTATTGGGAACTCTCACCTTGATCGGCGAAGTACGATCGTATTTCCATTTATTGTAGTTAGGACTGTTATATTTTAGCGATTTCGGGTATAATAAAGACAGCAATACTGGTCAGAGTAGAAAACACGCGTTAAGTGCCGATGAATGGGGTGTTGTCATCGGACGAAGGGACGACCCACGATGTGTTTTCGCATCCGCTGCCACAAAAAGAGAAATCCTCTTCGAGTGGCAACTCAAAGGAGGGTTTTTTTCATGAAATTAAACACTAGAACATTAGTCTACATTGCACTGCTTGTCGCGCTCGAAATCGTGTTGACAAGATTTTTATCCATCAACACACCGCTCGTGCGCATCGGCTTCCAATTCCTGCCGATCGCCATCATGGGAATCCTGTTTGGTCCCGTACCGGCCGCCATCGGCGCCGTGATCGCCGACCTCATCGGAGCAACCCTGTTTCCGAGCGGGCCGTTTTTCCCGGGCTTTACCTTAAACGCTGCATTAAACGGCGTCATCTTCGGTCTTTTCCTACACCGAAAAGAGATCAAACTCGCGCATATCATCGGCGCCGCCGTAACTATCACGCTCGTCATCACGCTGGGACTCACTCCGCTTTGGCTGAGCATTCTGTTCGGCAAAGCGTTCATCCCGCTCATGATGAGCCGCATCGTCCAAGCCGCGTTTATGCTTCCGGTGATGGTACTCACGATCTACGTCGTACAAAAAAGAGTGCTCACCCTTCCCCTTCTCATGAAGGAACGGCGAGCCAATTAATCTCGAACCAAAGCCCCGATACCCCACGGGGCTTTTTTAGTGCACGAAACGCTCGGTTAGAACCATTTAGGGACGGATTTGGGTGTGAAGAAAATGATTTATGCGTTTATTGTGATACAATAGTCCCACTGTATGCAGGAGCGTGATCCGATTGCTGAAGCAAAACGAAGTCCTAACACAAACGCAAATTTTGAATCAACAATGCAATACAATGATGCTGCAATCACTGCATCTATTGCAATTGAATCAAACCGAACTCGTTTCCGCTGTAAAAGAAATCATCGTCGGAAATCCCCTTTTGGAATGGGATGCTTCATTCGAAAGCCGCCGAGACTTCGAAAGAATCGATTCGATCGAGCTCCTGGACCATTACGGCGTGTCGGATCAGCTGTCTCCTAAAGATACACTTATGGAGCATGTCAACCTGTCCGCACTCACTCGTATCCAAGTGGAAGCAGCCAAACTCTTCATAGATAGCCTGGATGAAAAAGGTTTTCTTGCAGAAGAGCTTGAGGAGTGGATCGAATGGAGTCATCTTTCAAAAGATACGGCTTCCTCTGTATTAGATCACCTTCGTGAATTTGCTCCGGGGATCGGCTCAAGCAATATGATAGATTGCCTGATTATGCAACTTGAGCCGGAAGATGAATGGATCGCGACGATGCTCAAAGAAGATCTGGAAAGGATCGCAGGTGAATCTTTTGCAGAACTAGGAGAAAAGTATGAGGTCGAGGAGTCTGAGATACGAAGTGCAGTCACAAAAATTAAGAGCCTCTCCCCTTATCCCTTCTATCATTTTTCAGCGGGACCGGTCAAGCCGCCTGCGCCTCCTCCCGAGGCATCCATCCAGTGGAATGACGGCTGGGAGATCGAGTTGCATGATTGGGTTCTGCCTTCCATAACAGTAAACTTGCTAGCATTGGACGCGTTGCTGGGTGACCGGGAAGTCAATTCCTTTATTCAACAGAAAAAGCAAGAAGTGAACCAACTTCTTTTCTCTCTCGAAAAGAGAAACTCCACCCTCATTCGAACCATTCACCTCATAGCAGAGCGTCAGACGCCGTTTTTGCGAGGACAAACCGAGCATCCAATCGCGCTCTCACAGAAAGAGATCGCGGTCTCTCTTATGATACACCCTTCGACAATCTCTCGGACGGTCCAAGATAAGGCAATCTCGACCCCAAGGGGGATCGTCGAGCTGAAAAATCTATTCCCTCGTAAAATACCCTCGTCTTCCTCAAAGCTGACTTCGGTCGACTTGATTCGCGAGATTCGTATGATCGTCGCAGAAAGTTCGCGACAAACCGATCAAGAGATCATGAAAATTCTTAACGATAAAGGCATCTGGATT
>CAZFWK010000130.1:0-5189 GCA_964522555.1 uncultured Peptoniphilaceae bacterium
ACTCTGAGACGAGTCCTCACCTTCTTCTCTATCGGTCGAGAGGACGAAGTATCAGTTGGCGACGTGCGCGAGAAGTACGAGCGTACTCTACGGAGGCGTTGGACTCCCCTGACGGAGTCACGATTCATGCAAAAACATTCAGTTCAATTGACTTTGTCTACACTTTGAGCAGGGCGTTCGCCCTGCTCTCGGTTTTATCTTAGATCCAGCCTCTCATCTTCATAACGTCTGCAACTTTCTTTACAGAGATCATGTAGCTGGCTTTTCGCATCGGTACATTGTACTCGTTCTTGAGAGCCCAGATGTCTTTAAACGCGTTGACCATGGCTTCTTCTTCTTTTTGCTCAACTTCCGCTTCCGACCAGTAGTAGCCGTACAGGTTTTGTACCCACTCGAAGTAAGATACGGTTACGCCGCCCGCGTTCGAAAGGATGTCCGGAGTTACGGTGATGCCTCTTTCGTTTAACACTTCGTCGCCCGCCGGTGTGATCGGTCCGTTTGCCGCTTCTACTACGAGTGTCGATTTGATGAGTTTTGCTTGCTCTTCGTCGATCGCATTTTCCAATGCAGCCGGTACGACGATGTCGCAGTCTAAGCCCCAGAACTCTTCAAGAGAGAGCATTTTTGCACCCGGTAAGTCTACCAGATTGCGGTTTTTGCCCATATAGTCAAACATTTCGTCGAAATCAAGGCCGTTTTCGTTGTAAACTGCGTACGTTCCATTTTTGGGTTCCCACTCGCCAATCGCAACGACTTTCGCGCCGAGTTTGATCAGGTTTTTAACGGTGTAGCGACCCACGTTGCCGAAGCCTTGAACGATGACGCGAGCACCCTTCATGTCGATGCCCATTTCTCTTGCTGCTTCTCTTGCGACTACCGCAACGCCGAAGCCTGTCGCCTCGTTACGACCTTGTGAACCGCCGAAGCCAACCGGCTTTCCGGTGAACACGCCGATTTCCGACTTTCCGGTGATCTTGCAGTACTCGTCTACCATCCAAGCCATGATCTTTCCGCTGGTATTTACGTCCGGTGCCGGAACGTCGATTTTTTCACCTAAGTATTGGAACATGCCACGAACATAGCCTCTCGACAGTTGTTCGAGTTCATTTTCGGAAAGTGTCGTCGGGTCAACCGTGATTCCGCCTTTACCGCCGCCATAGGGGATCCCTACGATTCCGCATTTAAATGTCATCCAAATGGAGAGCGCTTTAACTTCGTCTAAGTTTACGCCCGGATGGAAGCGGACGCCGCCCTTGCCCGGCCCGATCGCGTCATTATGCATGGAACGATAGCCTTTAAACGTTTTCAAAGAGCCGTCATCCATCTTCACCGGAATCGTGATCTCGATCACGCGCATCGGCTCCTTCAGCATCTCGTAAGCACTGGCTTCAAGACCTAATGCTTCACAGGCATTTCTTACCTGTAATTGGGCATTTAACAACGGATTGTTTTTTTCATTCGACATTTCGTAACATCCTCCTTGTTTGTTTTACTCTCGGATTAATCGTATCATTATCACTCGCAACTTGCAAGAACAAACGGCACAAATTAGCCCAAGAAATCATTGTCCTAATTTCTATCAGGGAGTGCGGAATTATTCTCATCTTCTGACTTTAACTCGGAAAGTCCGGTGAGTTGCTTTTGCATTTGTCGCATTCTGACTCCGACCAACTTCTCAATTTCGTCGTTCGATTGTCGCAGTCTGGTTTGCACTTGTTTGAGAGATCCCTCAAACTTTTCAAACTCCGTGCGAACATCCGAAAGCACATGCCATACTTCGCTCGTGCGTTGTTGAATCGCGATCGTCTTGAAGCCCATCTGCAGGCTATTGAGGATCGCTGCGAGCGTCGAAGGCCCTGCGAGCAGGACGCGAGACTCTCTTTGCAGCGTCTCGATCATGCCGAGGTTTACGAGTTCTGCGTACATGCCTTCAAAAGGTACGAAAAGAATCGCAAATTCCGTCGTATCAGGAACGCAGATATATTTTCTTCGAATCGTCTTGGCTTCTTCCCTAATGCGTCGCGTGAGGTCGGTCGCTGCAGCTTCCACGACTTTCTTGTCCAATGTATCGTACGCGTCTTTCAGTCGGGCATAATAGTCCTGCGGGAACTTTGCGTCGATCGGTAAATAGATCGTCTTACCCGCATCCGTAGGGATTCGAATGGCAAATTCTACGGAATCAGAACTGTTCGGATTTGTGCGCACCTCCCTTTCATATTGATCGGGCGAGAGTATCTCCTCCAAGATCGCTGCTAATTGCAATTCCCCTATGATTCCCCTCGTCTTCACATTGGACAATACCTTTTGCAGATCTCCTACGCCTTTTGCTAGCGACTGCATCTCCCCTAAGCCTTTGTGCACTTCTTCGAGTCTCGTGCTGACCTGTTGAAAGGACTCGTTCATTCTCGTGCGAAGCGTTTCGTCCAGCTTTTGATCTACCGTATTCGAAATTTTATCCAGACTCTTTTCATTTTGGTTCCGGATCTGCTCCATTTTATCGTCGATCGTTTGCCGCATGGCCTCGAATCGCGTTTCCTGACTGCCCAATGCGCGATACAGATTTGCGTCCATATCGCGAATCGTGAGGATCTGGGCATTGTTTGCATCTCTTACTTGATCCATCACCGCATCTTCCATATGTCGCATCGCCTGATGGATCGTCTCGTTTTGTTCAGTGCGCTGCAGTCGAAACTGCGCATCCAACTCCTGATCGATGATTTGTCTGGTTTTTTCCTCTTCTCCTCGCCCTCTCATGAGCAGAAACAGGAGAATACAGCCGAGCAATACCGTGTTTAATATCGTGAGTATATCCAATTTTTATTCCTCTGCCAATTCTATCCAACGCGCATATAGCGATTGGAGTTTTTCTTCCAGCTTTTGTCTCTCCTGCACGAGGATCGCGAGTCGCTCTCTATTCTCGTAGACCGCAGGGTCTGCTAACTCCTGATCGAGCGCGGTTAGCTTCTCTTCTGATTCCTTGATCCTGCGTTCCGTATCGACTCGCTCCTGTTGCAATTCTTTTTCCAATTTCCTCGAGGCGCGGTCCCTCTTCTTTTGCCTTTGCTCCTCCGTCTTGTTGACGACATTTTGAACAATCGGCTCATCCGGTTTCGATTTCTCCAGATAATAGTCGTAGTTCCCTAAGTACGACGTAATTCCGTCCGCATCGAGAACGAGGATCCGGTCCGCTACGCGATTTAGAAAATAACGATCATGCGAGATAAAGAGCAAGGTGCCCGTGTAGCTTGTGCAAGCCGCTTCCAAGGCTTCTTTGGACTCGATATCCAAGTGATTGGTGGGTTCATCCAATAATAGCGTGTTGCAACCGGAGAGCATCAGTTTGCAGAGTGCCACTCGCGCGCGCTCGCCTCCACTTAGATCTTCAACCGCTTTGTAGATATCGTCTCCGTAGAACAAAAAGGTCGCCAGAACGCTTCGCACCTCACCCGACAATAAATCCGGTCTGGCATCCCAAATCTCTTCCATGATGGTGTTGTCGGGATTCAAATCGCTTTGTTCCTGATCCAAGTAGCCGATCTTTACCCCTGTTCCAAAGCGGAATTCCCCTTCGGAAGCAATGTATTGTTCGCGTAAAATGCGAAAGAGAGTCGTCTTTCCGATTCCATTTGGCCCGATAATTCCGATCCGTTCGCCTTTTGCAACGTGAAAGGAAGCCCCTTTAAACAATTGCATATCGCCGAATCGCATGCCGAGATCCATCACATCGAGCACATCTTTGCCGCTTTCTCTTGTCGGGTTCAGCTTTAGTTTCATCTGGCGTGAGGTGTCTTCCGGGCGCTCCACGCGATCCATCTTTTCGAGCATTCGTCTCCTCGATCGCGCTTGAATGATGTAGCGCTTGTTTCCGTAATTTTCGAAACGCTTGATCAGCTCCTCCTGCCTCTTGATTTCCCTTTGCTGATTTTCAAAAGCGTGACTTTGGATCTCCATCGCCTGCAAGTGCTTTTGCATAAATACCGTGTAGTTTCCGCTGTAAGTCGAAAGATCGTCTCGTAAATACGCCGTGCGATTCGTAACCGCGTCCAAAAAGTAGCGGTCATGAGAGATCACCAAGAGCGTTCCTGTGAAATTCTTTAAATACGATTCGAGCCATAGCACCGCTTCCAGATCCAAGTGATTCGTCGGCTCGTCCATAAGCAGGATGTCGGGCTTCGCGAGCAAGAGCACCGCCAGCAGTACACGCGATTTTTGCCCACCCGAAAAAGTGCCTACTTTTTGGTCGTATTGCGCACTCGCAAAGCCCAACCCATGTAGCACTCCTTTTATGGACGACTCCATCTGATAGCCGTCTCTTTTTTCGAACTCATCCATCTCGCGTTGGTATTCCGCCAGTGTCTTCTCGTAATCTTCCTCTTCATGCGCTTGGTGAGATATACGCTCTGCCAATTGCCTGACTCGATTCCCCATTCGGATCACTTCAGCAAACGGCTCTAAGCACGTCTCCCACAGCGTTTTTTCTTCATCAAACTCCGCATGTTGTTTCAAATATCCAAGGCTGAGCGACTTCGGCCTTTGCACGCTACCTGAATCCGCTGAAAGCTCACCTGCTAAAATACGCATGAGAGTGGTCTTCCCGCTCCCATTGTTCCCGATCAGGCCGATTTTCTCCCCTTCGTTCAAATGAAGGGAAATATTTTGGAGAACGACGTTTACGCCGAAGCTTTTCGTTATATTGTGTGCGGCCAAAACAATCATAAGCCATCTCCTGCAAAAAAATCAGCAGTGCTCGCACACTGCTCAGACTGTTGACAAAGTATGAATTAACGTGGAGAGAAGGAGAGGCCGGTTTACTCCTTGAGGCCATATCCTGGCCGAGCGGTCCATGAGCGTGCCGAAAGGAGTATGCCGGACTCGACTGAGCGGACTTTGTCTATGCCTTGAGCCGTGCTCGCACACTGCTGTGGGGTTCTATCGCGGTATATAATCGCTCGCGTTGTTGATATAGTACGTGAGCGTGAACAACGATTCGTTCAAGTGTACATTCTCGACGATGATATTGTCCGGAACCTTCAGATCGATCGGTGCAAAGTTCCAAATCCCTTTGATCCCCGCCTCGACCCCTTCATCCGCGATCGATTGCGCCACATTCGCCGGAACCGTAATAACTAAGATATCGATTTTTTCGGATTTGATAAAGGCACTCATCTCATCGATCGGAAGGACTTTCA
>CAZFWK010000131.1:0-5179 GCA_964522555.1 uncultured Peptoniphilaceae bacterium
ACTCCATCAGGGGAGTCCAACGCGCTCCACATCGCCTTCGTCCTCTCGATCGATAAAGAAGAAGGTGAGGACTCGCCTCAGAGTCGCACTTATGGACATCCCCTGATTCCGTCACTAACTCTACGGCATTTCTATACATTGTTCGCTATTGATATTCAAGAACGAGATGTTTGTCAACGCGCTGAAACCGCCCGAAAAAGGCGGTTTTGCTTTGGGTTGCCCGATTATGCGATCTTCAGACTTTCTTTCATCGCTTGGATCACGTGCTTCAGCACTTCTACGCGGGCGTAGTTTTTGCTGTTTCCCGGGATGAGGATCCAGGGGGCGTATTTGGTCGAGGTTCGTTGGAACATTTCGTGTGCGGCTTGTTCGTAGAGATCCCACTTTTCGCGATTGCGCCAGTCTTCGTCGGTCAGCTTGTATTGCTTTAGCGGATTGTCGCTTCGGTCCTCGAAACGCCTGCGCTGTTCGTCTTTGTCGATCGCGAGATAGAATTTCACCAAACAGATATTGTCTCGCATCCAGCTGTGCTCCAATGCGTTGATCTCGTCGTACGCGCGCTCCCATTCTTTCGGCGTAGCAAACCCCTCGACCCGCTCGACCAATACGCGCCCGTACCAGCTGCGGTCAAAGATCTTGATCTGCCGCTTGGAAGGGAGCTTCGTGATAAAGCGGTGCATGTAGTTATACGCGCGCTCCTCTTCGGAGGGGGCTGCGGTCGTGTGAATCCGGTAACTTCTCGGGTCGATGTGTTTGGTGAGTCGCTTGATGGCGCCGCCCTTTCCTGCCGCGTCGGTCCCCTCAAACGCGATCATCAGCGATTTCGATTTCGTAAACATCTCATAAGCGAGGTTTTTTGCCTCGATCTGAAGTGGCTCGATGATGCGATCGTATTCTTCTTTCGAGAGATCGGGCGTCATGTCGAGGGAAAGAAGGTCCGGCAGCGTGTCACTCAATTTGGCGCGGTGCAGATCCGTAATCGGCGGGCAATGCGTCTGATTCTCCTTTGCCTCGTCGATTTTCTCGCGCACCATTCGGATGACGGTGTCCATCGCTTTTTTCGTGCCCGTCCTACGATCTTCCATCGAGATGACCGTCCAAGGGCAGCACTCGTTGTCACTCAAGCTCAATACGGCATCCATATGCTTGCGATACGATTCATAGTTCCGGTTTTCCGTATGGTCGCGTTCCGAAACCAGAAAATCGGCGTACGGATCCTTTTCCAATCCCTCGATATTATTCTTTTGCGTCTCTTTCGAAACATCTAAAAACAATTTCACGATACAGATATTGTCCTGGCTCAGGACATTTTCCTGCACAAGCCAGGGCGTGATCTCCTTTTTCAGCTCTTTCCCGGAGAGATGGCGCATTTCGAATAGATGCGAGTAGTACGAACGGTCAAAGATCGAGAAATGGCCTTTCTTCGGAAGCTCCTCCCAGATCTTTCGTTGCCACGGGTATCCGTTTGAATTCTCAATTTCTTCGTCAAACAAGCGCACATGATAATAACGCGGGTCGAGCTCACGACGAAGCCTTGTGATCAAATAGCCTTTCCCCGAAGACTCCCATCCGTCCACCAGAACCAAAACGGAGGTATTCGTCGTGATGGCTTCTCTTTGCAAGAGATCGAGCTGCTCAGCCAAGTTCGACGTAGAAAGATCCAAGTCCGCTTCGGGTTGTAATTTTTTCTCCTCTATTAACATAAGAACCCCCACTTTCTCTCTCATTTATGCCCCTTTTTGCCCCTTACCCGACACCCGCTCTGTGCTATAATAAAGCCGAGGTGATTGAATTGAGAAGAGCCGACCGACAATTGGATACAACCGCAGCGGAGCAAGTATTGCACGAGGCGAAATATGGAACGATCAGTATGATCGACCCCGAAGGACTCCCGTACGGCGTCCCGATTTCTTTTGCCTACTCAAACGGCGCGCTCTATATCCATGGCGCGAAAGCGGGCAGGAAGGTCGATGCGTTTTTGGTAAACCCCACTGTCTCCTTCTGTGCAGTAAGTCACAATCAAGTACCCGGGCCGATTACCCCGGAGGAATACGACGAAACCATGCGCGAATTCGGATCGGTACGCCCTTTTTTGAGCAATCATTTTACGACCGAATTTCGATCCGCGATCGCTACGGGCAAGATCCAAACCGTCACGGATCCAACCGAAAAAGCACACGCTCTGCGCGCCATTTGCAAGAAATACACCCCCTTTAACCAAGACTATATCGAAGCGGCGGTGGAAGTCGGGCTTTCGTATACGGGCGTATATAAAATCGAAATTGAAATCCTCACCGGAAAAGAGAAAAGATTATAGAAAATGCAAAATGAAACGAACACCCTTCGAGAACGCTCCGACGAGCAAAAAATTATGAATATCACGACCATGCTAGGGGTCTTGTTGTTGGAAAACGGGGGAGAAGTGTACCGGTCGGAAGACACCATGCAACGAGTCGCGAGGTCGCAAGCGGGGATCTATGAGGTCGACGTGCTCGCAACACCCGGCTGGCTTTTTGTGTCGTATCGGGCGAATCAAGAGACGCTCACGAAAATGCGTCGCGTGAAAACTGCCGAAATCAACCTGAGCCGAGTTTCGAAGCTGAACGATATCTCAAGGAGACTCACGGCAGGCCAGTTCACTTTAGATGAAGCCGAGCAAGCGCTAATCGCCGTACGAGATGATAAAAACCGCTACCCGTATCTTCCCGTATTGGGTGGGGCGATCGCGGTGTTCGCTCTCACACTTACAACGATGGCAAGTCCTGCAGATGCCTTTTCTGCCGGTGTAGCGGCGTCCGTCATGTTGAGCGTGCAGCACTGGATGGAACGCTTCCACTTGGGCTTTTTTATTAACGCGGTATTGGGCGCAGCCGTAAGCACCGCTATGGCGATATTGTTTTTGAAAATCGGATTTGTCTCCAATTTTAATCGCGTGATCATCGGATCCATCATGCTACTCTTCCCGGGGATCAGCATTACCAACTCGATGCGGGACTCCCTGTCGGGTGACTTTATCTCGGGAATCACGCATGCCATGCAAGCCGTCGCGACTGCCTTGGGAATCGCGATCGGGGTCGGCATCATGCTGATTGTTAATCAGGAGTTTTTATCATGAGAATCGAACAAGTCATTCTACTTACTTTTGTCGCTACGGTTGGATTTGCGATCTACTTTCGCCTTCGAGACAAGAAGCTACTTCTCGCAGCCGGACTCTGCGGTGCCGTTGGGTACGGGGTGTATGTGTTTTCGAAGAATCTCTTTATCGGCGACGCGCTTCCTACTTTACTCGCCGCGATGACCGTAGGGCTTATGGGAGAGTGGCTTTCTCGTGTCTTTAAAGCGCCAGCACTCATCATGATCTTGCCGGGCATCGTGCCTTTAGTCCCGGGCGGAAAGCTCTATCAGATGATGGTTCACTTTGTACAATCCGACTTCTTACCAGCACTCGACCAAGCGGCGCAAACGACCTTTATCGCAGGCGCGATCTCTCTGGGGATCTTGGCGGCCTCGGTCTTCAGCGTATCCCTGCGGCGAATGCGGCATATCAATATCCGCGGAAAAGGTGTGAGAAAATGAACATACAACAAGGCTTCTTTGACGCGGAATCGCCTGAGGAAGAGAAACACTATGCGCCCTTGGCCGAGCGCATGCGGCCGGAAAAACTCGAAGAAATCGTGGGGCAAGCGCACATCCTGGGGGAAGACAAGCCGCTCTCTCGCATGATCCGCTGGGACCGGCTCTCTTCGTTGCTCTTGTACGGACCGCCCGGCACAGGGAAGACTACCATCGCCATGGTGATCGCCAAAGAAACGAAGATGCACTTCGAAAAACTCTCCGCCGTATCCTCCGGCATTAAAGACATTCGCGAAGTGATCGAAAAGGCACAAGAAAGACTCAAATTCCAAAATCGAAGGACGATCCTCTTTATCGACGAGATCCACCGCTTCAACAAAACACAACAAGACGCGCTTCTCCCCTATGTGGAAAAGGGAATCGTGATCCTGATCGGCGCTACGACCGAAAACCCGTTTTTCAGTGTAAATAAGGCGCTGGTCTCCCGCATGCAAATGCTCGAGCTGGAACCGCTTGAACCGGCGGACATCAAGGCGCTCCTGGGCCGCGCGCTGGAAGAAGACCGACACCTTTCCGCTCTGCCACTGGATGTGGAAGAAAACGCGCGGTCGTATTTGGTGCAAATCGCGGGTGGCGACGCCCGCTCGGCACTAGGCGCATTGGAAGCGGCCGTATTAAGCGCGCCGAGAGTCGGCGAACGGATCGTCGTAACCTTGGAACACGCGAAGGAAGCTCTCCAAGTCAGCAGCGCTACCTACGACAAAGACGGCGACGTACACTACAACACGATCTCCGCCTTTATCAAAAGCGTACGCGGCTCGGACCCGCAAGCGGCGCTCTATTATCTCGCACGCATGCTCCAAGCCGGCGAAGACCCGATGTTTATCGCGAGAAGGCTCATCATCTTGGCCACGGAAGATATCGGCCTGGCAAACCCGCATGCGCTGCCCTTCGCGACCGCGACGCTCACCGCCATACAGCACATCGGTCTGCCCGAAGGGAGAATCCCGCTTGCACAATGCACGATCTACCTCGCGAGCTCCAAAAAATCCAACAGCGCTTATCTTGCGATCAAGACCGGCAAGCAAGCATCCGATGATAGGTGCGGCGATCAAGAATGCGAGCATTCCGACGAACGACCAGATTGAATAGCCAAAAATTTCCATCTTACATCCCCCCTCCACTGCTCGAAGATGACGAAGAAGACGAAGAAGACGAAGAAGAGCTGGATGTCGAACTTTGCTGCTGCGCCATCTGCAAGTAGAGCAGGTCCATAAGATCATTCATGTCCTCGATACCCATCTGCTGCTTCAGGGCATCTTTATTCTGTTCCCAATATTGTTCGTCGTGCTCGTAATATTGCTTGTATGTGGCAAAGTCGACACCGCTCTTTTCCCACATACTGCCAGAATAACTGCTGTATTCCACGCCGATACTGGTGAGGGTCTCTTGCTCGGTTGCAATCGATTGCGTGACGAATGCAAATGAACCAAGAATAAGCGTAAGCGACACAGCGACTCCGATAAGGATCACCTTACGTTCTGCGAACATCTCGCCCATATACCAATTGCGCTGCGTGGCCACTGTTTCCCCATTGAAGGAATTG
>CAZFWK010000132.1:0-5088 GCA_964522555.1 uncultured Peptoniphilaceae bacterium
TAAAATGACCGAACTCGTGAAAGATGATCACCGAGAGGAAGATCAATATCGCAGATATCGCTGTTAACATTTCATCACCAACCTAATAAATTCAGCCATCTTGACATGGTATATAGAAACGGGATGACAAAAAGCATACTGTCAAAACGATCCAGTACACCGCCATGCCCTAAAAATATCTCGCCATAATCCTTGATGCCGCTTTCTCTTTTTATTTTTGACGCAAATAGATCTCCAAATTGTGACAGAACGGAAGCCATCAGCATCATCGTCGCAGCAGGCAGCAGGTTCTTTGCACCCATCTGATTCAGCAAAAGAACGGACAGTGCCACGCAAGACAAAGTACCCCCTACCGCTCCTTCAACCGTCTTTTTCGGACTCACACTCGGGATCAGCTTGTGTTTCCCAAACAGCATCCCGAAAATATACGCAAATGTATCGGTACCCCACGCGGCGATCCAAACGAGATACACATAGATCGAATTCGGCATATCCAGAAGCATCCCAAAGGGGATGAATAGATAGACTACCGCGAAAATCGAGCCGATCGCATTTTTTGCGTGGATGGCCGGGTGGGTCACGGTAAATACACCTACCGCGATCAATAAAAAGCTGAACGCCCCGATTACAAGTTTGGTTTCATGAAAGTAGAATCCCAGTAGAACGAGCACTCCAAAAGCGATCGAAAAAGCCGGTATCGCCTTCATTTCCCAAAGTGCCAATACGCGATTGAGTTCAAAAAGGCCGGCAATGGAGAGAAATAATGTCAATACAAATAATGCTCGTTGTCCGAGAAAAATCGTAATCGCGACAAACACGAGCATTATGATCCCAACAATCCCTCGTTCTATGACATTTCTCATTTTACTTCTCCGAATCGTCTATCCCTTTTCTGAAATAAGTCGAGCGTCCGGTCCAAATCAGGCTCTCGGAAGTCCGGCCACAAGGTGTCGAGGAATACCAATTCTGCGTAAGCGGCTTGATAGAGAAGGAAATTGCTAAGCCTTTGGTCTCCTCCCGTGCGAATGATTAGATCCAGATCGGGCTGTCCGGCTGTATCGAGCGCGTTTTGAATCGTCTCTTCCGTGAACTCTACAGTACCGGTCTCTTGGATTCTTCGATAGGCTCGAACGATTTCCGCTCTTCCACCGTAGTTTAAAGCCAGATTGAGCGTCATCCCATTCAGATCTTTGGTACGCTCGATCGCCCTTTCCATCGCTTCCCGGACCGGTATGGAAAAGGCTGTCATATCACCGATAACGCGCACTTTCACTTCTTCCTCGATCAAGGTCTGCAATTGCGATTCCACATACTGGATCAATAGCTTCATTAAGCCCGACACTTCTTCATCCGGTCGCTTCCAGTTTTCCGTAGAAAATGCGTAGAGCGTCAACACTTCTACACCGCGATTGGAGGCATGGCGCACGATATCGACAACGCGTTTCATCCCTTCGGCGTGACCGGCCAATCGAGGCATCAATCGAGCCTTCGCCCACCTGCCGTTGCCGTCCATGATGATCCCTACGTGCCTCGGAACCGCCTCGTTTTGTTTCTTCATATCGTTACCTTCTTCAAATAAAGAAAGACGACCCGGACTTTCTCTTCCGGAAAATCAGGCCGTCTCGAATATGCTAAATCTCCAGCAGTTCTTTCTCTTTGTTCTCCGTGATTTGATCGATCTCTTTTACGCATTTGTCGATCGCCTTTTGGATCGCTTCTTCCGCAATTTTGAGTTCGTCTTCGCGGATTTCAGAGTCTTTTTCCATCTTCTTAACTCGGTCGTTTGCATCTCTTCTGATATTACGCACCGCGATTTTGGACTGCTCCTGATTCTTCTTCACCACTTTTACGAGTTCTTTTCTTCTCTCTTCCGTAAGGATCGGAAGCGGTAAGCGAATCAGTTTCCCGTCGTTCGAGGGCGTGATCCCCAAATCCGACTTTTGGATCGCTTTTTCGATCGCTTTGATCATGGAAGAATCCCATGGTTGGATCACGAGCAATCTCGCCTCCGGAGCGGAGATTGAGGATATTTGCTTGAGTGGCGTCGGAACTCCGTAGGAGTCGACCTCGATCTTGTCTAATAATGCAGGATTTGCGCGACCGGCGCGAATGCTCTTTAGGTCATCTTCGTACACCAAGATCGTTTTTTTCAGTTTGTCTTCCATTTCCTTAATAATCGGCTTATACATTTTGCGTCCCCCCTACCAGTGTTCCTATGTCTTCACCGGCTGCCACGCGCACGAGATTCTCGGGATCGTCGATACCGAATACCCGAATCGGGATCTCATTTTCCATGCAGAGCGTTGTAGCCGTTGCATCCATTATACCCAATCCCTGCTGTAAAATATCGAAGTACGTCAGGGAGCGGATCGCGATCGCATCATCGTAACGGTTCGGATCTTTCGTATAGACTGCATCCACACCCTTTTTACCGAGCAAAATAATATCGGCTTTGATCTCCGCTGCTCGAAGCGCCGCGGTCGTATCGGTTGTGAAATATGGATTCCCGGTCCCTGCGGCAAAGATTACGATTCTACCCTTTTCGAGGTGCCGTATCGCACGCCTTCTGATATACGGCTCGGCGACCTTATCCATATCGATTGCCGATTGTACGCGCGTGTCGACTCCGAGCGCTTCCAGGCTCGCTTGCAGTCTTAAGGCATTGATCACCGTTCCGAGCATCCCCATATAGTCGGACGATGCGGGATCGATGTCCACTGAAGTTCGACCACGCCAAAAGTTTCCGCCACCTACGACGATCGCAATTTCCGTTCCCGTATCGTGTACACGTTTGACCGCCTCGGCAATATTCATGACGGTTGCGTCGTCCAGCCCAAAGCCCTTCGGCCCGGCCATCGCTTCTCCGCTCAGTTTAATGACGACTCGTGAAAAATCCATATTTCTCTCCTTTGCAAATTGAGGAGAACACAAGTGTTCTCCTCCGTTTGAAATCTATTGGATTTGTTTTGCAACTTCTTCTGCGAAGTTTTCTTCTCGTTTTTCCAGTCCTTCCCCGACTTCGAAGCGTACGAAGCGGCGAATCTTGATATTTTCCCCGATCTTTGCGATCAAGTTGGTGAGCAGTTGGTTTACTTTTATGCTCGGGTCTTTGATATAGGCTTGATCGAGTAAGCAGATTTCTTCAAAGTATTTGTCCATACGGCCGGCTACTTTTTTCTCCGCGATCATGCGGGATTTTTCTTCGTCCATATTTTTTCCGGCATTTTCGTTCATCGCCAGGTGAATTTGTACTTCTTTTTCTTTTTCGATGACGCTTTCCGGAACTTCCTCTCTGGAAACATATTGCGGGTTGGAAGCGGCAACTTGCATCGCGATATCTTTTACAAACTGCTTAAACTCGTCGTTCTTCGCAACAAAGTCGGTTTCGGAGTTTACTTCTACGATTACGCCGATTCGGCCACCGTGGATATAGGAATCCACCAGACCTTCAGATGCAATTCTGCCGGCTTTCTTCGAAGCGCCCGCGATTCCCTTCTCGCGGAGCCAGTCGATCGCCTTTTCAACATCTCCACCCGTTTCGATTAAGGCTTTCTTACAATCCATCATTCCAGCGCCGGTTTTTTCGCGCAATGCTTTTACATCACTTGCTTTGATATCCATTAAATCCTCCTTATTCCGCTACTTCTTCGTTTGTTTCCTCAAGTGCCGCTTTAACTTCTTCCGCCGTTACGACGACTTCCGGAGCTTCCTCTTCTGTCGTTTCAACGACCGCTTCTTCTTGTGCAACTTCTTGCACTTCTTCTTGTACTACTTCTTGCTCTTCGCCTTCGCGACCTTGGTTCGCTTCGATTACCGCATTCGCCATCGTCTCGGTCAGGAGTTTTACGGAACGAATCGCATCGTCATTACCGGGAATCGGAAGGTCGATTTCGTCCGGGTCGCAGTTGGTGTCGATAATACCGACTACGGGAATTCCCAAGATATGTGCTTCATGAACCGCAATTTTCTCTTTCTTCGGGTCTACTACGAAAAGTGCGTTCGGAATCTTCTTCATATTTTTAATACCGCCGAGGAATTTCTCTAAACGTTCTGCCTCGTGGCGTAATTGGATGACTTCTTTTTTCGGAAGTACGTCAAAAGTTCCGTCTTCTTCCATCGCTTCGAGTTCAAAGAGTCGATCGACTCTCTTTTTAATCGTTTCGAAGTTGGTAAGCATACCGCCCAACCATCTTTGGTTTACATAATGCATGCCGCAACGCTTAGCTTGCGATTCGATCGCTTCTTGCGCTTGCTTCTTTGTGCCGACAAAAAGAATTTCGCCGCCTTCACCCACTAGATCGCGAACGAAATTGTACGCCTCTTCGACTTTTCTGACCGTCTTTTGAAGGTCGATGATGTAGATACCATTGCGCTCGGTAAAGATATAGCGCTGCATTTTCGGGTTCCATCTTCTCGTTTGGTGACCAAAGTGCACCCCTGCCTCTAAAAGGCTCTTCATAGAAATAACTGACATTTTGTTCCTCCTTTGTTTTTCCGCCACAGCGTTCAACTCTCCAAGCTACGCATTTCTGCGCACAAGCCGAAGATCCCGCCGTGTGTGTTTTTAACTCATTAATTATAGCATAGAAACCGGAACGTATCAATTCAGAATGCGGGTATCCGGCATATGGGATCGACTCCGTTTCAGCAGTACCGAAGGGTTACAATTTTCCCTAAACTGACTAGTAGTTCTTTGAGCTCTTCCATCTGACGCATTTTGAAGCTGAAGGTAAAATTCTCCCCTTGGTTTTGGTGGGCTACATTCACCGCGGAGCCTACAAACAGCCGAATATCGGTAGAGGAGAGCAGTAACTTTGTCATTTGACTTGCCGCATCCGCCTCTGCACTGAGAACCGAACCCGTTCGTTTGGTCGCGATCTCCCGAAAATTCTGCACGACATGGCTCATCGTAACCACCCCTTCCGTGACCAAATCGATCCCTTCGAGATAACAAATCGGGGGGACGTGCGATTCCGGATCGGATGGATCACATGTGATCGTTTTTTTCAAATGCTTGGCAACCAGGTCTGCGGTGGTCCCGCCTGAGAGTACATGAAGTCCTTCTGCGCGTAAGAAATCTCGTATGAC
>CAZFWK010000133.1:0-5080 GCA_964522555.1 uncultured Peptoniphilaceae bacterium
AAGTGAAAAAGGAGCTCGCCTTCATGATCGTCCCAAAAGACGAGGAAGAAGCGTTCTACGAGATGGCACGCAATCGGTTTTTCTTACAGGAAAAAAACACCGGAATTTTAGTTACGATCGATATCCTGCGCGACTTCGGATTATCGACTCTGGACGAGTTCATCGTAAAAAGGGAGGATCCTATGGCTTATAAAGCAATCTTTACGATCGTAGAAAAAGGACAGGCGGAAGATATTATGGACATCGCCGAAAAGGCAGGCGCGCGCGGCGGCACGATCATCCACGCAAGAGGAGCGGGCATCCACGAGCACGAAATGCTCTTCAATATCCAAGTGGAACCCGAAAAGGACATCTTGATGATCATCGCCCCCACGGAAACCGCACGAAGCATCTGCGAAGCGATACGAGAAGACGCGAAAATCGACCAACCCGGAAAAGGCGTGATGTTTGTGCTGGATGTGTCGAACGCACTGGGGATTATCGAGTCGTAGGGAAGTACACAACGGAAACGTACATCGAATGCGGCACAAGCGGCCATACCCGCATGTGCCGCATTTTTAATTGGAAGGATTGTTTAACGTACCACTCGATTGAAATCTAATAATGTGCATCGAGACATTATTATGTATGATATAATGTGAATAACGACATTAAATGGCACATTATCGATTGATTGAATTCCGGAGGGAAAAAGATGAAACGAAAAATTGAGCAGGCACTTCGCGATTGGAAAAACAACCCGACACGCATGCCGTTAATCCTGATTGGAGCGCGCCAGGTCGGGAAGACTTATTCTGTGCTTGCTTTTGGAGAAAGAGAATTCAAAAGAGTTATCGAACTGAATTTTGAAAAGAACCCCATATTCGAAGCCTTTTTTGAGGGGTCTTTAGATCCGAAAGAGATCATTGCAAATATCGAACTATACTTTGGAATTTCGATTTCCGCAGAGCACGATTTGCTGTTTTTTGATGAGTCGCAGTTGTGTGAGAAGGCGATTACCTCACTGAAATATTTTACCGAAATGGCACCGCAATATTCTGTGATCGCAGCAGGGAGTCTACTTGGAGTTTCGATCAATCGCTCCTCGGGTTCGTTTCCGGTAGGGAAAGTACAGCTTTTGAGAATGTTCCCCCTTGATTTTGAGGAATTTCTTTGGGCAATGGATGAAAACTATTTGGCTATGGCGATTCGCGATGGATTTACGAATTGTACCGCGATATCGGATTCGCTTCATGAACGAGGTTTACAGAAATACCGGGAGTACTTGATTACCGGAGGAATGCCTGCCTCCGTGACCACACATTTGAACCCGGCAACTACCGTGACGGAAACGGATATACGCCGTTTTATTTTAGATGCCTATTCCGCCGATACGGCAAAATTTGCGGACGCAACGCAAAGCGTTCGAATCCGGGCTAGCTACGAATCGATTCCGCAACAATTAGCCAAGGAATCGAAAAAATTCCGTTACAAGTTGGCGATGAAGGGAGGGAGAGCCGCATTGTTGGGGGATTCGATCGATTGGCTGGTGCAATCCGGCATTGTAATGAAATGTGATCTCGTAACCGCCGGGAAGGTACCGCTAAAAGCGCATATTGATCCCACTTCGTTTAAACTCTACATGAGCGACGTAGGTCTATTATCTACCCGGGTGAATTTAACGACTAAGACACTCTTGCAGTCCGGAACCTGGCTCGGAGCTTTAACGGAAAATTACGTTGCACAGGCTCTCACTGCAAATGGGCACGAACTATTATATTGGGAATCCGGAAATCAGGCAGAGGTAGATTTTGTGATCGAACAAGAATCTGAAATCGTACCGATAGAGGTGAAAGCAAGTCATCATGTTCAATCAAAGAGCCTGACCGAATTCAGTAAAAAATATGAGAGTAAACTTGCGTACCGAATCAGCACACGAAATTTTGGTAAAAGCGGGGTCATCGAAAGTATTCCGCTTTACGCGGCTCATTGTATCGGATAAATTGATTTTTTTGCGGATTGGGACTCTATGGTAACATTCGCACCGGACCCGGGGTTTTGAAAGTACGATTCATTAGAATCTAAAAAAGCGGCTTCATGTCATAAAACGGCGTTCTCATTCGATATAATATAATAGGGAGAATTGCCGATGGGAGGAGACATGAGCCAATCAAGAAAACAATCGGACATTGTTTATCAGTACTATCTGCTTTACCAAAAAAGAGCTTTTCAGGTTGCCTATGCGCTACTCAAAGACAAACATCTTGCACAAGACATCACGCAGGATGTTTATGTTGAGCTCATCGAAAAATTCGAAAAATTTGATCTCACCGACGAGTTCAAAACACAGGCGCTGATCTGCCGGATTGCAAAGAACAAATGCATCGACCGGATCCGCCGGAGTGTGAAGGAAGACACTTTGTACCGGCAAATCGCGGTGCTGACGGAAACTTCTACGCCAAAAGAGATCGAATTGGTTGAAGGCATCCTCGAAGAAATGCCGAAGAGAGAGGCGGATTTGATGCGCTGTAAATACATGATCGGTTATTCCAATAAAGAAATCGCGGAGTTATTTGCGATCAAAGAGAGCTCAGTCACAAAGACCTTACAGCGAGCAAAAGAATGCTTCCTGAAATTCTATCAGCAAGAAATTGAAAATTCGAAAAATAAATAGGAGCCGATGTCACAAATGATGCTTCCCAATCGATTTATCTATAGACAGGCAGGTGAGATGAAATGAAGAAAGTGAATGTAGAGAAAAAAGCAGAAGAACTTCTTGCAAAGGGAATCCTTTATGAGCATCTCTCCGATGTACAGCCGGAATTCACCGAGCAAGATGACAGAAATATGCTAGGCCGCCTCCAAGCAGTGGAAAGACGAAAACAAAGAAAAAAGGTGGTGCGCGGCGTTTTTCGAACCGGAATTGCCGCTGCATTTCTTCTGCTCTTCATCACGGTATCGTTCCCTGAACAGGTTCAGGCGATCGCAAATAGAATTTACGAAATGGTACGTGTAGTATACCCAACGCATACCGACCTGCACTGGGAATCGACGACTTTAGAGTCAGAAGATGACACCCTTCATCCGTTTACGTTCGGATATTTCCCGGAAGAATTGGAACTTGTGGATGAAATGGGAAACTTAGCAGGATGGAGTTGGGACTATAAAGGAGAGAATAGTGATTTCTTTACCATCACACAGACACCAGCTTCCGGAACAGGCATCAGCATCGATTCTGAAGATGCGGACACGGCAGAATATGAGGTGGATGGAGTGCGCTTTTTGGAATATAGAAAGAGAGGTGTTACGCAGATTCTTTGGGAAACCAGAGGCAATATTTTCCATATTCGTACAAATATGGAAACAGAACTTGTAAGAAGGATTACTAGAGAGATTGAATTCATTGAGGAGGAAGAGTAGATGAAGATTTTAAGAAAAGCAAGCATTCTGGTATTAGTTTTGGCACTGATCGCAGTGCCTAATCCAGTAAATGCCAAATCAAGTAAAGTAGAGGATGAGTTAAATGGAAGTTTCATGATAACGCCAATGATGGTGAATATTGATTCGGGGAAGGCGAGTTTATCGATTAGCAATGGAACGGCAAGTATTTGGGCGAAAGCAACTACTTACAATAACAAATATTGCACGATGTCTGTAAAATTGCTCAAGTCTACAAGCAGCGGATGGAGTGAAATTGCGTCTTATAGCGCCAGTGGATATGGGGGTGCTACAGTCTCTAAGTCCTATTCTCTGAGCACTTCAGGGACATATCTAGTGAAGTCAGTCATTAGTTCTGGTGGTGAGACATTAACGACATATTCTACATCTAAGTCTTACTGACGAGTAAATTCAATTATTAAGGGATTGGATCTTGCACCTAGAGGATTGATTGAGGAATTTAAAACGGCAGCGTTGATTTACGAATAGTATGATAGATACAGTGTTAAGTTTGTCTTCCCTAAGGATGGTGATATACAGTGGAAAAATAATCTCGTAAAGGAGGTGATGACTGACATTGTAATGGAAATCATAGGAAAGTCAGAACTGGAATGGATTGGTTCAACACAACACACGAAGGGAGATTGGAAATGGAATGAAAACGCAGAATCGTGCTCACAATGGTGCTATTGACGCTAACCTTAATTTTGGCGGTAACACCGGTATTTGCTTATCAGTCACCATTCAAGAATTGCTTCTTACCTGAAGACAAATGGTCAGTTCAAACCGGCACTGTCTATGGAACTTACAAATTGTTTGATGGAGTGAATTACTCGATGTCTCTTCAAAGGGCAAGATTTCAAGCTCACTACTCGACAGGAAGTGGATGGAATGCCGATGAATATCGGATTCGTTACCCTAATGTACAATTGGGCGATACGTCTACGACCAAGTTCTCAACTGAAAGACTTTGGTATCTCCAGGTTAGAAATGATACAGTCATTGCGAAAGGTGGAGTCGCTAGAGGAAATATTTGGTACGATAACTAGCAAAGAATTAGATCAAGACCCTCAACTTTGCAGATAACAGGCATTCCTTAATGCCTGTTATCTACGTTCTTTAACATATCGAAGGGAAGGAAGACATGGAAAGAAATTTACTTAGAATGCAGTGGAAAATGCTGCGGTCAAATCTTTTGGTAGTACTCATTGCCATAGCGGGATTAGCGTTCATGATGGGTAACTTGATATTCAAATTTATCCGAGTGCTTCCGGACTCCATGTACGAGATTCAAATAATGGTAAACACGGCTCCAATTATATTTGTTATTCTTACTATACTCGCCTTTCATTTTGTAACAGAAGTCGAAACCCATCAAGCCAGAGAGGTGTTTATCTCTACCCCTTCCGGATACAAGCGGTACTTCCGATCTCTTTTTCTCATGCTTTTGGGGATTGCAGTTCTGTTCACAGTATTGACTGCAGGTGTTACTGCCTTCTTTATATCGAGGAGTGAACTTACTTCGATTCTTTTTGTATACGGAGAGAGTACCGTCCATTTTCTACTGCTTACTTGTATCTATTTGCTGATTCCTGGCGTCATTGGAATTGGTTTCGGTTTGAGTCTTTCATTTTTATCGAATCGGCTTATGGGATATTTGGTG
>CAZFWK010000134.1:0-4969 GCA_964522555.1 uncultured Peptoniphilaceae bacterium
CCGAAGATCGCATCTTTACATTAAATAATGTCGCATGCCTCGGTTGTTGCTCATTAGCCCCGGTTATGATGATCGATGGGGAAGCGTACGGGAATCTGACAAAAGATTCTACCAAAGCTATTTTGGCGGAGATCGCCAATAAGGAAAAGGAAGGAGTCGCTGTATGAAGATTGTAGTCGGATACGGTAGCTGTGGAATCGCTGCCGGTGCTACAAAAGTGTATCATGCAATCGAAGATCGGCTGCCGGAAAGTGGACTCGACGCACATTTGGAAATCGCAGGCTGCAACGGCATGTGCCACTTAGAGCCGATTGTAGACGTTTATAACGAACAAAACGAACTGACCCGCTATGTAAAAGTCGTAGACAAAGATGTAGAATCATTGATCAAGCATCTTCAAGACCCGAGCGAACCGTTTGACCGCCTGATCTCGAAAGAAGATGCGGATGGGCACGCCGCGCAAGTACATATTGCGACCAAGAATTGCGGGATTATCGACCCCGAAGAAATTGACGAATATATCGAACGCGGTGGCTACGAAGCGCTCCAAAAGACCGTAGTAGCCGGCGCGCAAGCAGTGATCGATGAGCTGAAAGCATCGAACCTTCGCGGGCGCGGCGGTGCGGGTTTCCCCACCTGGTTCAAATGGAACTCCGCTATGAATACACAAGCGGATAAAAAGTATGTCGTATGCAATGCCGACGAAGGCGACCCGGGTGCTTTCATGGACCGCTCCATTTTGGAAGGGGACCCGCATAGCTTACTGGAAGGAATGGCAATCTGCGGTTACACGATTGGCGCAAACGAAGGGGTCATCTATGTGCGCGCGGAATACCCGCTCGCCATCAAGAGATTACAAATCGCAATTCAACAAGCCAAAGAAAAAGGCTACTTAGGTACGAATATTTTGGATTCGGGTTTCGACTTCGACATCCGCATAAAGGCCGGCGCCGGCGCATTCGTATGCGGCGAAGAGACTGCATTGATCGCGTCGCTTGAAGGCGAACGCGGCATGCCGAGGCTCAAACCTCCGTTCCCGGCACAAAAAGGCTTCTGGGGCAAACCCACGAACATCAACAACGTAGAAACCTATGCCAATGTTCCGTGGATTATTAAAAACGGCGGAGCGGCATTTGCAGAATATGGGCAAGGTCCCTCTACCGGTACAAAAGTATTTGCGCTGACTGGCAAGATCGCAAAAGGCGGACTCGTAGAAGTTCCGATGGGCGTTCCGATTCGAGATATCATTTTCGACATCGGTGGTGGGATCAAAGATGGAAAAGAATTTAAAGCCGTGCAAATGGGCGGACCATCCGGTGGATGCATACCGGCTTCTCTGATCGACACCCCGGTTACGTACGAAGACATCGTCAAGATCGGCGCGATTATGGGTTCGGGCGGGATGGTTGTCATGGACGAAAGCACCTGCATGGTCGACATGGCGCGCTTCTTCTTAGACTTTACCCGTAAGGAATCCTGCGGAAAGTGTATCCACTGTCGTATCGGCACCAAGCGCATGCTCGAAATTCTCGAACGCATTGTAGCCGGAGAAGGAGTAGAAAGCGATATTGAACGCCTGGTTGCGCTCGGAAACGAAATTAAAAAGGGCTCACTCTGCGGGCTCGGACAAACTGCGCCGAACCCCGTGTTGAGTACGATCCGCTATTTCCGCGACGAATACGAAGCGCATATCAAAGATAAAAAGTGTCCTGCGCATGCTTGCCAAGCGCTTGTGACTTACACCATCAAAGACAATTGCATCGGCTGCGGAATGTGTAAGCGCGCGTGCCCGGTTGAAGCGATAACGGGTAGTGCGAAGATGATGCACGAGATCGACCAAGAAATTTGCATCAAGTGCGGCAAGTGCTATGACGTGTGTAAATTCGACGCGGTTCTGCAGGATTAGGAGGAATACGAATGAACGAAATTAGACTGAATATAGACGGCAAAGAGTGTCTCGGTCATCAGGGTCAGACGATTCTGCAAATCGCTAGAGATCACGGAATCGAGATTCCCACTCTTTGTTATGACGACCGCATGCCGCTATACGGCGCGTGCGGGATGTGTATCGTCGAAGTAGAAGGTGGCAGAGGACTGCCCAGAGCCTGCGCTACGATGGCAGCGGACGGTATGGTGGTAAGAACCAAGACCGAGTCGGTAGTAGCGACGAGAAAGACAGCACTCGAGCTTTTGATCTCCGACCACGTTGGCGATTGCTTGGCACCGTGCGTGCGCGCATGC
Organism: uncultured Peptoniphilaceae bacterium; assembly: GCA_964522555.1. Classification (GTDB taxonomy): domain Bacteria; phylum Bacillota; class Clostridia; order Tissierellales; family Peptoniphilaceae; genus JAAYQA01. The sequence continues at coordinate 2,242 of CAZFWK010000134.1, forward strand.
CCGGGATCGACCGACTGCCAAGGTTATGTCGGCATGGTTGCAAACGGACAGGTTGCGGAAGCGGTAGAACTCGTTATGAAAAAGCTCCCCTTCCCTGCTTCGATCGGACGCGTGTGCCCACATCCTTGCGAAGAAGCATGCCGAAGACAACTCGTCGAAGAACCGATTTCGATTGCCAATATTAAGCGTTATATGGGCGACTTCGACATCAACGCAGACGAAATGTACTTCCCCGAAATGAAAGACGCGAGCGGAAAGAGCGTTGCCATCATCGGCGGTGGTCCATCGGGCTTAAGTGCTGCGTATTACTTACTCATGCAAGGCCACGAGGTGACCGTATACGATCAAATGCCGCAAATGGGCGGAATGTTGCGTTACGGAATCCCCGAATACCGCCTACCCACTTATGTCATCGATAAGGAAGTCGGAAGAATCGAGACGATGGGTGCGGAATATATCAACAATGTAAAAATCGGTGAAGATATCACATTAGCTGAAATCAAAGACGGCTTCGACGCGGTCTACGTTGCAGTCGGAGCGTGGAAGAGTGCGGACCTTCGCGTAGAAGGCGAAAATCTGCCGGGCGTATTAGGCGGAATCGACTTCTTGCGAGCGGTCCAGCTGAACGAGCCGATCGATTTCGGCGAAAAAGTCGCGATCATCGGCGGTGGAAATACTGCCATGGACGCCTGCAGAACCGCTATTCGCTTAGGCGCTAAAGAAGTCAGCGTCCTCTATCGTCGAACGGTAGAAGAAATGCCGGCGGAGCCGATCGAAATTACAGAAGCACAAGAAGAAGGCGTTGTCTTCAAACTATTGGTCGCACCGATAAGCATCAACGCGGGAGACGATGGGCACGTACGCTCGATCACCCTGCAAAAGATGGAACTCGGTGAACCCGACGCATCCGGCAGAAGAAAGCCGATCCCGATTGAAGGCGCGATCGAAGAGCTTGAAGTCGACACCATCATCGGCGCGATCGGTCAGAAAGCGACCCTCGCAGGCTTCGAAGAAATCGAAAAGAACGACTATGGCAATATCGTTTCGGACGCGCAATTCTTCTCGACCAATATCCCGGGCGTATTTGCAGGCGGCGACGTGATCAACCGCGGCGCAGACATCGCGATCAAATGCATCGGCGACGGCGAGAAAGCATCGGAGATTATCGACTGGTATTTGAACGGGATCGACATTCCGTATCGCAGAGAATTTATCGTCGAAAGAAAAGACATCACCGAGAAGAATTTCGAAGACAGAACGCATCACCTGCGCTCCGTCATGCCGGTAGTTCCCGAAGAGATTCGCAAACACAATTTCGATGAAGTGGCACTAGGCTTTAGCGACGAAGCCGCGATGAGCGACGCAATGCGTTGCCTCGAGTGCGGTTGCCACGACGTATTCGAATGCAAACTTTATAAATACGCCAATGAATATAAGATCGAGCAAAACTCGATTTTGGCGGACACTACTCTTACCGGACACTTCAATCAGCGTACGGAAGAGATCGATACGAGCAATGCGTTTATCAGTTACGATCCAAACAAGTGCATCCTCTGCGGACTCTGTGTGCGCGTATGTGACTCCGTAATGGACAATGGAGCTTTAGGGCTTACCGAACGTGGAATCGACACCGAAGTTCGCCCTGAACTCGACAAACCGCTCGCGGAAACCCAATGTATCTCTTGCGGCCAATGCGTGGCGACTTGCCCGGTAGGTGCATTGCAAGAGAAACTCCCGAACGCCAAAGAAATTCCGGTGGAGCTGTTTGATACAAGTTCAATATGTGCATACTGCTCGGTTGGTTGCTCCCTCGACATTCAAAATCATGGCGACAAGCTCTATCGCGCGATCCCAATCGAAGGGGCTTTGGTAGACAACGGCTATCTCTGTGTACGCGGACGCTTCGGCTTCAAGCAAGTGGCGGAAGAAGACAGATTGTTAAGCCCGCTCATGCGTAAAGACGGTGAACTCGTACCCGTATCGTGGGATGAAGCGATTAAGGCTGTTGCGAGAAATATGCAAGCTAAGGCAGTCGTATACGGACCGACCGCAACTGCGATCTCGGTATCCGACCGACTCACCAACGAAACCCTATACCTCGCGAAGCGCTTCGCAAATGAAAGTCTCAGTTCCAATCTCGTGACATGCTTTAACCGTGAGATGGGCGGAATCGCAGATGTCATCGGATACGATGCATCCACCGTCACTTTGACGGAGCTCGAAACTACGAAATTTGCGATCCTTGTGGGTTCCGACATCTACAACGACCACACGATCGCCGCGATCAAGCTGAAAAAAGCGATCGACAAAAATGCGATCCTCTATGTGGTCAACAATGAAGCAACCCATGCCGATACTTGGGCGAAAAAAGCGATTCATACGGAAGACAACGGCTTCTTGCGTGAGCTCTTAAAAGCAGTGCTCGAAGCGAACCATGGTTCGGAAGATGCGCTCGCTAAGCTTGCAGATGTAACCGTATCGGACGATGCGAAGATGGTCGCAAAAGATTATATGGACGCAAAGTCGGCGGTACTCGTATACGACGACGCGCGCACGACGGTCGAAACGAAGCAGTTGATTGCAAGCATCGCAGTTGCAGCAGGCAAGATCGGTATTGGACGCCGCGGAATCCTCGCGCTGAAAGATAAAAACAACAGCCAAGGCGTAGTGGACTTAGGAATCGACGCTTGCAGAAGCGATGTGAAAGAGAAGGTTGAAAACGGAACCG
>CAZFWK010000135.1:0-4964 GCA_964522555.1 uncultured Peptoniphilaceae bacterium
ATCTTACGGGTTATGTACGAGGCGGTTGTTCGCCGATCGGGATGAAAAAGGCGTTTCCCACTTTTCTGGATGAGACCGCCATCTTATTTCGGACGATCTTTGTAAGCGCGGGAAAGATCGGCGCGCAGATCGAGCTCGATCCGATGGATTTGCAGGATGCTTTTGGTGTGGAGATTGTCCCGCTTACGATGGATTAGGGGAATCGTAGGGGCAGACCTTGTGTCGCCCGCTTTGGGCAATATTGATCTTGCGGAGCGGCACAAGGCACGCTCCCTACGACTGTCCGAGAGGATTTTTCAAAGTTGTAGGGTTACCCCAGCTCTTCACAAAAATCCCCGCTTTTGCGGGGGTATACAGTAGATAATGATATTTTCGAGATGGAGTGAAGGAGAGCCCGGTGTACCCCTTGAGGCCATATCCTGGCCGAGCGGTCCGTGAGCGTGCCGAAAGGGGTATACCGGGCTCGACTGAACGGACTTTGCTGTCACACTATCCCCGCTTTCGCGGGGTTTCGTTTATTCTTTTTCGCGGTCCCAGCGTAGGGCACCGCGTTTTGTTTTCTCTAAGCGCTCGATTCGGTCCGCGTACCAGGTATTCAGTTGCCGGATCAGGGTGCGGGTAAACCACGCGAACTCTTCATCCCCCTCCATGAGCGGGGCCAAGTGCAATGTGATCTCTTCCGTTTGGGTGATCTCAGCCAGGGTTTCGGCTGCATCAGGCAAGTCGTTCGTCAGGATGGCTAGTGGAATCTTCGGGAGTTTGCGGATCGCGGTTTGTTCGTCCCCGATTTCGATTCCAATCCAGTCGCCGATGCGCTCGAGGATCCCGTCTTCTCCGTCTTCCCCTTCGGGGGTCTCCTGCAAGGGCACTTCTTCCCGCTCCTCATGACCGAAAAAGTCGCCGATGCGTTCGAATAGGCTTTCCTCTTCTTCCACATGGCTTGGGGCGGATAAAAATTCTTGGTTCAGCCAGATCATGCCCTGGAAGTCGTCGGGATAATCGCGGCAATACCGTGTCACCAGCGCGCGGGTATTTGGGAAGCCCACAGCAAAGAAGGGAACTGCCAGATAGCGATTCTTCAGCTCTGCGTACTGCGCGTGTAGCGTGCCTGCGGTGTCTCGACTCGGTTGTATCTGCGCCGCCACATAACCCGATTGGATTAAGTGCGCCGTTACGTGATCGATCGCCTCGGGCGGCTTTGTGGAGAAAAGCACGACCACTCCGGGCGGTGGAGCCGGCTCGTCCGGTGTCCATTTCGGTATTGTCACGAGCCCTTTTTCCGTTTGTATTTCAATATCGCTTCGCATATTCTCCCACTCCTTTGCTGTATCATACCCGAATCCGGTGCGGGTTCTCCTATTGCGGAGCCGAAAACAGAAAGCTCGTCATGGAAATCGAACCCATCAATACATCGTCGTTAAATACCGAGACCTCGTCCTCGGCAGTAGCTGCGCCGATCGCATAGAGTAGCGGTACATAGTGTTCGTTTGATAAGAACGACCTTCGCAGTCGGTCTTCTTCCAACGGCGGGTGCAGGAGCGTATCGAAATCGCGCGCTTTTACCGCTTCGATCATCGTACAGTCAAAGCGTTCGCAATAGTCGTATCCGCCCGGCAGATTCCAATCGATTGTGCGCAGATTATGCACCACATTGCCGCTTCCCATGATCAGCACGCCTTCTTCACGCAAGGGTCTCAGCTTCTCGCCGATGGCGACGGCTTCTGAAAAGGGCGCATTGTGCGTAATCGAAAGTTGCAAGGTGGGAATGTCCGCTTTCGGAAACATCCGACACAGTACCGACCAAGTGCCGTGGTCGATGCCCCAGTCGAAGTCGAGCGCGGCACCCGTGAGCTCTTCGCAGCGTCTTGCGAGTTCGGGGCTTCCGGGCGGCCTGTACTGGAGATCATACAGCGCTTGCGGGAACCCGTACATATCGTAAATTTGCTTGGGTTCAGGGTCTGCATGAACAAGCGTATCTTTCGATTCCCAGTGCGCCGAGATCACGAGAATCTGTTTCGGCGGGTGGTTTTTCAGGAGCGCTTGCCCCAGCTCTTCCCAAGCTTTGGTGTGTGGATTGTCTTCTATGGCATTCATCGGGGAACCGTGTCCCGCGAAAAGTACCGGCATTTTTGTCATGATCATATCCCTCCGGTTCCATTATACCCAATCCCGTAAATTATCACGATTTCTATGGCTCGAACGGGTAATCTGCACATTCTTTGTGTTATACTGTAGCAAAGATCACAGACAGGAGAGAAACCCATGCCTTATTTCGACAACGCTGCCACAACCTTCCCGAAACCGGCCCGAGTGCTCGATGCCGTGTTCGATTGCATGAAAAATTATAGCGCCAATCCCGGAAGAAGCGGGCATAAGCTCTCGCTCAAGCTGGACCGCGCCATATACGATACAAGAGAGTCGCTTTGTTCGTTTATCGGAGGAGAAGATGTCCTCCATACGATTTTTACTTTCAACGGTACGCAAAGCCTGAATATGGGAATTCACGGCTTCGTGAAGAAGGGAGACCATGTGGTCACCTCTTCCATGGAACATAACTCGGTGAACCGGCCGCTGATGCATCTAAAGAACACGGGATTCATCGACCTCACGATCGTCGAGGCGGACGAGTTCGGCTGCCTGACCGCGGATGACATCGAAAACGCGCTGACGGACAAGACGACCTTGGTCGCGCTGACCCATATGTCGAATCTGACGGGCACGATCTTACCTATCGAGGAGATCGGAAAGAGAATCAAAGGAAAGGCGAGATTTTTGGTCGACTGCGCGCAGTCCATCGGGGTCTTACCGATCGATGTGGTGCGCATGAATATCGACATCCTGGCATTCCCGGGGCATAAGGGACTTTTCGCCCCGCAAGGGACGGGCGGGCTCTATATCAACCCGGAGATCGAACTTCAGACGATTATCCAAGGCGGCACGGGCAGCTTTTCGCAAGACTTTCTGCAACCCACCATCATGCCGGACCGCTTGGAAAGCGGCACGGAAAACGGACCGGGTATCGTCGGTATGGGAGAAGGGCTAAAGTTTATCCAAGAGACGGGGATCGACGCGATTCACGAGAAGGAAATGCGCCTTGCGAAGCGATTTGTCAAAGGCGTGAGGGAGATCGAAGGTACGAAATTGTACGGGCCGCTGGATGATCGCCAAGGGCCGGTCGTGAGCATGAATCTCGATGGGATGGATTCTGCGGAGGTTTCTTATCTCCTCGATCAGGAGTATGATATATACGTAAGACCGGGGCTCCACTGCGCACCGCTTGCGCACAAGACCATCGGCACGCTCGACACGGGCGTGGTCCGATTCAGCTTCGGATATTTTAATACGGAGGAAGAAGTGGACATCGCGCTCGATGCGCTTGCACACATCGCGAAAGAAAGCTAATGCAAACCTTTATACAAATCATTCAAACCTTACAAGTCGTACTTTTAGTCGTCGTGCTATTGGGGGTCGTGTTCCTCTTCGCGATGATCACCCAAACCAATCAGAAGTTGAACCGACTCAAAAGGCGCTATGATCTTCTGCTGAGAGGGCAGGAAGATCTCAATTTGGAAGAGTATATGACGATCATCGGAAAGACGCTGAACGATCACGACCAAAAACTGAAAACCCTCATCCAAGGGGTGGACCTACAGGAAGGGGCGCTCGAAAATGCTCTCACCAAGACGGGCTTTGTGCGCTATTCCGCCTTCATCGACGAAGGAGGCGAGCGCTCTTGGTCGCTTGCGCTGCTCGATCGAAACGATAACGGCGTGTTGATCACGACGATCTTTGGAAGAGGGGGAACCACGACCTTCGCAAAAGAGATTCAAAAAGGGGAAGCTTCGCAGGAATTATCGGAAGAAGAGCGGCTCGCTCTGACAGAAGCCGTCGAGGAACCATTCCATGTCTCCTAAATACGGCGTGATCTTCAATCCCAATGCCGGAAAAAAGCAAAGGGACCGGATCCACAGACTCAAAGCTCGCTTGGAAGAGGCGGGCTCTTCTTTTGTCATTTTGGAAACAAGCCGCGAACGCAGGGCTTCCGATCTCACCAGGGAGGCAATCGAACAAGGTTGTTCCGCAATCATCGGATGCGGAGGAGACGGTACGGTCAACGAGATCGGATCGGTCGTGGTACAGCACCCGAAAATCCCCTTGGGGCTTATCCCATCGGGGTCCGGAAACGACATCGCGCGCTCTCAAGGCATGCCGCTCGAGGTGGACGCTGCGATCGACCGCATCCTTATGGGAAAGCCCATCGCCACCGACTGCGGCTATGCGAATTCGCACTTCTTCCTCAATATCGCGAGCATGGGTTTTGACGCCGCCGTCGTGCAAAAAAAGTCCGAGCTGCCGCATTTCATCCCGCCGCATCTCGGGTACTATCTGAGCGTATTTTTGCTGATGTTTCCGTACAAGGAACTCAAGATGCGCATCACGATCGATCAGGAAATTTTACAAGAGCCGATCCTCTTATGTGCCATCGGAATCGGAAGGTTTTACGGCGGCGGCATCGAAATCTTGCCAAGCGCCGTCGTAGACGACGGACTATTCGAGATCTGCGCGATTCAAAAGCAAACTACGCTCGAGAGAATCCGGCTGCTGCCCACCCTAAGCAGCGGCGCGCACCTACGCAAGTTCGACTCCGTAAGATCCTATCGCGCCAAGCAAGTCGAAATCGAAACGGAACTCCCCACCTATCTAAACATCGACGGTGAAATCATCCCGGGCGTAGGCCGAGCGGTCTTTACACTGAAAGAAAAGGCAATCCGGCTCCTCAAGTAGCGCGAAGCCAATCGCCAGACAAGAAAACCCGACTCTCACGAGCCGGGTTCAGAGCGTTGACAAACCTCTCGTTCATGAATTTTAATAGAAACTAATCTATAGGAATGGTCATTTCGTAAGTGACGGAGTCAGGGGATGTCCATAAGTGCGACTCTGAGGCGAGTCCTCACCTTCTTCTC
>CAZFWK010000136.1:0-2422 GCA_964522555.1 uncultured Peptoniphilaceae bacterium
GACTCGTCTCAGAGTCGCACTTATGGACATCCCCTGACTCCGTCACTTACGCTATTGGCTACTCCATACATGATTTGCAATTGAAATTCATGAACTAGGGGTTCGTCAACGCTCTGCCCATCTCTCTTGTGAGAGGTGGGTTTTATTTGGGTATGTATAGGACCGTTGAGTATAAGGAGGACATATGGGAAAAATAATTGAAACACAGATCGCAATCCCCTATTTAGAAGGAAACCCGGAACGCACCATCCGCATTTATTTACCGAGATACTACCATCAAAGGAAAAAGGAAAACTTCCCCGTGCTCTATATGCACGACGGGCAAAATCTCTTTCATAATCGCACATCCTACGCCGGCTTCTCATGGGGCGTAAAGTACCACTTCGAAATGGCCGAAAGATCGGGAAAGACGGACGGCGTCATCGTAGTCGGGATCGATAATTCGGACCTTCGAATGTACGAATACGCTTCGCTTCCGTTTCAGGACTTCAGCACCGACGAAAGCTCCTCGGAGTATATGGGCGAAGCCTACGCGGATTTTATTGTGAACGTTTTGAAGCCGCAAGTGGACGCGAATCTACGAACCCTACCCGGACCGGAGACCACTTGGATGGCGGGAAGCTCCGCGGGCGCCAATATCACGTTCTTTACGGGGATGCGCTACCCGGAAGTATTTTCGAAATTGGGCTTTTTTTCGACCGCACTCTGGTTGTTCGACGAAGGCATGATCAACGAATATGTAGACGAGTCGCTTTACGAAGAAAACGGCGAGATGAAAGAAGCGGCACGAGCTCTCAAAACCTATATCTATACCGGAACGGAAGAAGGCGGGGGGCGGTACCACCATCTGGTATCGCAAGGGTATTTGGACAGCGCGGTAGGGCTCGCCTACGGTATGTTCGGCAGAGGCATGAGCACCGACCAAGTCCGACTCGATATCGCCCACGGGAAGAACCACAGCGAACAATCCTGGAGACAAGCTTTCCCGCGATTTATCGACTTTTTACTGGAAGACTAAGCGTAAGGCGCTTACGAAAATCTCTTACACGCATCATGGTCCGTTCAGTCGAGTCCGGTGTCCCCTTGAGGCACGCTCACGGACCGCTTGCAAGCCTTGCGCATTTTGATGCTTTTCAAAATGCAATGCAAGACTCATGCAAAGCTTCTCCAAGCGAATGCTCTTACGCTTGGTTAAGAAGCGATTGCGGCCAGGATATGGCCTCAAGGGGACACCGGCCTTTCCTTCGCTCTATCTCGGAATATAACATTGTCTACAGCGTAGCGCGTACGAGCTTTTCGAACGCGCTATTTTTTTACTGGAAATATGATTTTCCTCTTGCAATCTATATCGGGAGACGTTATAATGAATATAACGGAAGACGATATAACGACGAACAATATAAGAACGGAGAGGATGTGAAGAGATGGATGTTGGCGCACTGACGGAATCGATGTATTATACGCTTTTGTCCCTTACAGAGCCGCTCCACGGCTACGGGATCATGCAGAAAGTGGAGGAGATGAGCGGCGGAAGAATTCGAATGGCAGCCGGCACGCTGTACGGCGCACTTTCGAACTTAGTAGAAAAGGGCTTTATCGAAGAGCTCGAGTCGGAAGAGAAAAGTCGAAAAAGAGAGTATCAAGTGACGGCGGATGGTTGGAAAGTACTGGAAAATGAATTGGCGCGATTGCAAGAGTTGGTAGAAAACGGAAAAATCATCTTACAAAGGAGGGAGAATCGTGGATAAGACCGTAGTGAAAGTATTTCTCGTGTCCCAATACCGAAAAGAAGAAGAGTGGCTAAACGAAATGGATTCCAAAGGTTGGCATCTGAAGAAACTCGGTTTCGGATATTATCAATTTACGAAGGGAGATCCGGGGAAGTATCAGTATGCGATGGAATGGCTCGATGACGATGAGAAGAAGCGCAAAGATTATCTGGCGCTGATCGAAGAGTACGGCATCGAGTTGGTCGAAACATTCGGCCTATGGGGATATTTTCGAAGGCCGAAACAAGCGGAACCCTTCCGGTTGTTTTCGGACGCGGAGTCGATGATGGGGTACAAAAATCGCATGAAGAAGAGGCTGATTCCGATTCTGATCCTTCTTGCGATCAATACGGTGAATTTTCTTTTTCTAATGGGCAATCTGAAAGAGGAGCTTACAGACAAAAACCGAATCCTTACGATCGTGATGATTGTAATTTATGTTTTAAACGTATTCGCGCTCTTTGTGACGGGAAGTTTTGTGTGGAATATGAACAAAGAGATCAAAGAGTTGGAGAAACAGAGATAGAAGGAACGAACAATCGCAACAACGCCGTAGGGTGCCAGCTCGTCTGGCACCGCGCGCCGGGATTCGCTTAGATATGGGATATCCCCCGAATGGAGAAATACTCGCATAGCAGCGGAGCGGCACAAGG
>CAZFWK010000136.1:2522-4873 GCA_964522555.1 uncultured Peptoniphilaceae bacterium
TATGGGATATCCCCCGAATGGAGAAATACTCGCATAGCAGCGGAGCGGCACAAGGTACGCTCCCTACGACGGATCCTGTGAATTCATGAAAAGAGAAGGCCCCCAAAGCGGGAGCCTTCTCTTTTATACATTGAATCGAAATAGCACTACGTCGCCTTCTTGCATGATATATTCCTTGCCTTCGAGGCGAACCAGCCCTTTTTCCTTTGCTTTTTGCATCGAACCCGCTTCCATCAGGGTGTCGTACGATACGGTCTCCGCGCGGATGAAATCCCTTTGGATATCCGTATGGATCTTTCCGGCTGCTTCGACCGCGGGCGTGCCCTTTTTAATGGTCCACGCGCGGATCTCTTGCTTTCCTGCCGTTAAGAAGCTCATGAGGCCCAAGAGATCGTACCCGGCGACGACCAAACGGTCGAGTCCAGAGTTTTGGAGGCCCAGTTCCTCTAAAAACATCGCCTTGTCGTCTTCGTCGAGTTCGGCGATCTCTTCTTCAATCTTCGCGCTGATCACGACGACCTCACTTCCGGTTTCTTTCGCGAAGTTGCGGATGGTTTGGACATGCGGATTGCCCGCGCCGTCGTCCGACACTTCATCTTCCGCTACATTTGCCACGAAGATAATTGGCTTGCCGCTCAAAAGCCCGTACCCGCGTAAAAGCGCGTTCTCTTCCTCCGAAAGCTCGGCATGTCTCGCCGATTTTCCTTCCGCAAGCACCTCGTAAACCTTCTGCAAGGCGTCAAACTCAGGTTTTAGCGTTTTGTCGGCACGAGCACTCTTCTCCAGTTTCGAAATCTTCTTTTCGACGATCTCCAAGTCGGCCAGGATCAGCTCGATGTGAATCGTCTCGATATCGCGAAGCGGGTCGATCGAGCCGTCCACATGCACGATATTTTCGTCTTCAAAGCAGCGAAGCACCTCCACCACCGCATCGACCTCGCGAATATGCGACAAAAACTGATTCCCCAAGCCCTCGCCTTTGCTGGCACCGCGTACCAAACCCGCGATATCATAAAACTCAATCACTGCCGGTACAATACGCTGCGACTCATACAAATCGCGAAGCTTCGGCAATCTGGGGTCCGGCACCTGCACTAATCCCATATTCGGTTCGATCGTACAAAACGGATAGTTTGCAGCTTCCGCTCCGGCCTTCGTAATCGCATTAAAAAGGGTGCTTTTCCCCACATTGGGAAGCCCCACAATCCCTAATTTCATTTATGATCCTCATTTCATTTCAATATTCCTACCGTCCATTATAAACGAAATCGCGAGAAAGCCAAATGAAACGGCGAATTATGTCATTTTCAAAGCAAATAAAGCGGAGCTGCTTCAAAACAGCTCCGTTCAGAGCGTTGACAAACCTGTCGTTCATGTTTACAAATTGCAAACTATGTATAGGAAGAATTGTAGAGTCAGTGACGGAATCAGGGGATGTCCATAAGTGCGACTCTGAGGCTAGTCCTCACCTTCTTCTCTATCGATCGAGAGGACGAAGGCTCAGCTGGGGACGTACGCGAGGAATACGAGCGTATTCTACGGAGGCGTTGGACTCCCCTGATGGAGTCACGGTTTATGCAAACCCATTCAGATCATTTGGCTTGTCTACAGTCTGAGTGCTACTCTCAAATAGCTCCGTTATCTCACTCTACCGTTACAGATTTCGCCAGATTTCTCGGTTTGTCTACATCGTGCCCTAGGTGGACTGCGGTGTAGTAGGCGATCAGTTGTGTGGAGAGGACGGATAGGAGGGGGGCGTAGCGCGGGTCGACAGAGGGGATTAGGACCGTGTCGTCTGCGACGCTTGCAAGTTCCGGGCGGTCGACGGTGCCGATGCCGATTACATAGGCGCCTCTGGCTTTCACTTCTTCGATATTGGAGCGCACTTTGTCGAATACTCTGGGTTGGGTCGCGATGGCCAGGATGGGTGTGCCGGACTCGATTAGCGCGATGGGGCCGTGCTTGAGCTCGCCTGCCGGGAAGGCTTCGGTATAAATATAGGAGACTTCCTTCAGTTTGAGGGCACCTTCCATGGCGGTGGTGTGGTCTAAGAGCCTGCCGACATAAAATGCGACGGGATGTTTTGCAAGTTTCTTCGCGATCTCTTTGTAGACGGCTTGTGTGGCGAGGATCTTTTGCATTTTTTCGGGGATCATGCGCAGTTCTTGGATCGCGGGCGTGTCGACAAAGCCCGTTTTCAGCGTCTGAAAATAGATCGAAAGCATCGAAAAGACCATCAGCTGCGCGGTGTATGCCTTGGTGGAGGCGACCGCGATTTCGGGGCCGGCCCAAGTGTAGACCACATCGTCGGCTTCTCTTGCGATGGTGGAGCCGGTCACATTCGTGATCGC
>CAZFWK010000137.1:0-2183 GCA_964522555.1 uncultured Peptoniphilaceae bacterium
GCATGCCGATCGTCCAATTGTGTAACCTCGTACCGGTAGCGCTAACCGTCGGATCGAACAAAATCGTACCGACAATCTCCATTCCGTATCCTTTAGGAGACCCCGCTACACCGAAAGAAGAGCAATATAAATTGCGATATAAGAGAGTCAGAAGAGCCTTGGAAGCTCTGACAGAAGAGATCGAAGAGCAGACTGTATTTAACTAAAACAGGGCTTGATCGAAGAACAGATTGCAAACCATATGAACGCGAAAAGCACCTCATCCGCAGCAGGATGAGGTGCTTTTTGCGTCTTTACCATTTGATAGAATCGATACGAAAAATTTGGTTATTACCAAGATAACAAGCCTGGGAATCGTGCTTCAGATGAAGGTGTGTTGAATACCAACGAAAGTATAACCCTTATTGTACAAAAAAACCGCAAGCCAAACATAGCCTGCCAAAGGCAATATACACACTATAGAATGCAATGCAGGATAAGAGAGTTCACTATTGATTCCAAAAAAAGAGTTCGAGAGAATGCAATAAAGCAGTGGGATAGAAAAACAACGACGTACAGAGTATTGAAAGACAATTTCGGATACTACAACTCCAAATGATTATATTTTGTGATACAATAAGTGACAGAACATTTTCAATTCGTAATCAGGAGGTGCTGCGATTTTATATATTCTCACAAAAAATGACGAACGGTTGCTTTGATAGCACAAATTGGGAAAGCCAATGGCTGTAAAAAAGAAGGGAGAAAAAATGTTAAAAATGAAAAGAGTTGTCAGTGTAGTGTTGGTATTTCTGATAATGTTAGTTTCGTTTCCTGTGTATGCACTTGCCGATTCCGAGAATTCACAAATTGTAGAGTACTTGGTCACAGAAAATGCTGAACGGATAAAGGAAGAGGAAGTAACTGAGGAACTGCTTCTGCCAGAAGCGGCGGAGGGCAAAGAAACAACTGAACCATCTGCGGGGACAGAAGAAGACGTAGCTGAACTTGAAAACGAAGAAGCAAGCGATGGCTCAGATAAGGTAAATGTAATTGACCTATATAGACGCGAAGGAAGCATGGCGATTATTGGAGAAACTTTCATGGTAAACTCCAACGCTGGCCAGATTAAAGCGGATTCGGTTTTAGTTTACGAATTGGAGGACGGAGCTACCGCATCATTCAAAGCAGTAGAGAGTGTTGTACGAGCTGGTTATTACTATTTTGATATCGAACCCAAAGAAGCTGGGTATTGGAAAGCTGTCACCTTCGATGGTATCCCCCTTGAAATACCATCTTTGAACTTTACATGTTATTCCTCATTAGAAGAATTTGAGGCAGCAGCTCTAGAGCAAAGAAAAAACAATAGTCAACCAGAATCCCTCTCTCGAGCGGGTAGTTTGATTCGTTATTCGGGAGCAGACCGCTATATTACAGCCGTCAATCTTTCCAAAGCTACATTTGCATCTACGACGACTGTAATACTCACCAGTGGGAGCACTTATCATGATGCGCTGTCAGCAGTGAATCTTGCAAAAATTCATGATGGCCCCATACTCTTGTCTGAAGCAAATGCATTGAATGCCAATACTAGAGCCGAGATTGCCCGACTTGGTGCAAATCGTGTTCGTGTGGTCGGAGGACCTGCCTCCATTAGTGAGACCGTACTTAGCGCACTGCGCACGATTCCGGGGGTCAATTCAGTAGAGCGAATTTCTGGAAGCACAGGGCCAGCTACAGCTGTAGCTGTAGCCGAACACTCCCACTCGATACGACCAAGCACAACAGCAATTGTTGTATCCGGAGATAATTATGCTGACGCGCTTTCTGCAGGCGCACTTTCTGGCGCGCGTAATTACCCGATATTATACGTACGAGGCACGGCGCTAGATAACGTTACAAGAGGTTTTGTTTCAAATAACATCTCCAGTGTAATTCTAGTCGGCGGATCCACTTCTGTAAGTCCTACTATAGAGTCTAGCCTACGTAGTATGGGGAAAGCTGTAACTCGTGTATCAGGAGCAGACCGTTATGAAACGAGCCGTAAAGTTGCTACAAACTACTTTCCTAGCGCGACTTCATTGTATATTGCTGCAGGCACCAACTTTGCCGACGCGTTGGCAGGAGGAGTTACCGCAGCAAAGAGCAATGTACCTATCGTCTTGGTAACCGGTAGTACTGTCCATGAGAATCTAAACCGATAT
>CAZFWK010000137.1:2193-4804 GCA_964522555.1 uncultured Peptoniphilaceae bacterium
AAAGAATCACCCGAGGGTTTATCATTGGCGGAATCAACAGCGTTACCAGCGCTCAAGAGTCGGCGTTTCAAAAATCATTGACGAATTCGCAAATGAGAATCGACCTTACTAACGAGGCTAAACAACAATTAGGGAAACCCTATGTTTGGGGGGCTGCCGGACCAAATTCATTTGATTGCTCTGGCCTTACGAAGTATCTGTATTCTCGATCTGCAAATATTGCCTTACCTCACCACACAATTTCGCAAAGTGTAATTGGTAAGACTGTCGACCGATCAGAACTGTTACCTGGAGATTTGATCTTCTTTGCGTTTAATGACGAGAAGCCTGGAGTTGTGTCGCATGTGGGCATCTATATGGGGAATAATATGATGATCCACGCACCAGATGAAAACCGAGTAGTTGAGTATGCCAATATTACACTGAGTGGCTATGTAAATAGTTATATTAGATCTAAGAACATATTGGACTAGGGAGGATATTCTAGTGAAAAAAATATTGAAAATGATGATTTCTCTTTTTATTGTCGTACTCATTTTTGGTCAGGGAGTTGTTTATGCGGATGCTCCAATCGAGCCAAATGTGAAGCGCGTCCAAGGGATTGATCGGTATCAAACCGCGCTTGCAACGACGGAATATTGGGTCTCCGCAGATTTTGTAGTAATTGGTAGTGGAGAAAATTTTGCAGATGCATTGTTTGGGGGGCCATTAGCCTCGCAGGTAAAGGGACCCCTTCTTCTAACAAAAAAAGATTCCTTACCCGACGGGTTATTACCAACTTTAAAAGAGCTAAGTGTGCAGGCGGTATATTTGCTTGGTGGAGAGAATAGCATATCGAAATCGGTAGAGGACGAATTGAAAGAAGCCGGCTATTCTGTGATACGCGTTGCTGGAAAAGACAGAAGAGAGACAGCGGCTTATATCAATCTGCGAGCCGGACGCCTGATGGGATTAGAAATCATAGGCGATTCGGAGAGCTTTATTGTTAGCGATACTACATTTGCCGATGCACTCTCTGCCGGCCCTTATGTTCATTTTTACCGTAAACAATTTGGGTTTAGCCGATTTATGCCAGCACCCGGGAAATACGCAGATATGCCAATTGGTGGAGCGGCATCTGTGCCGCCAATTGAGAAAGAAAAACGAATTGCCGGTGCGGATCGTTATCAAACAGCCGTAGAGATCGCGAAGTCGTACAAGACGGTGCTCAATAAGGAAATTCAAACCATTGTGTTGGTTGACGGCACTCGCTACCCGGATGCACTTTCAGCTACACCGATTGCGACAAAAAGAAACGGCACAGTACTACTTACTCGACCGGATAAACTGAACGAAGACACTGCAAAATTTATCGAAGAGAGTGGTGTAACAGAAGTGATCATATTCGGAGGGGTAAACTCGGTAAGCGAGAATGTTGAGAATGAAGTACGAGAAATCCTCAAAAAGGCTGGAGCCTCAGAATAATTGCATGGATCGTGAGTCGTTTGAAGAAACGACTCACGATTTTTTTTCGTACCAAAGCTGTCCAGCGCAAATAGTGGACGTAATATGAAAGCGTTGACAAATTGGAAATCGTGGGCTATACTCAATCTACATCTTTCCACATTATCTATATGGAACATGTTCCACGCCTGAAAGGAAGTGAGTCATGTCCAATATCAGAGAAATAGCGAAACGTGCCGGGGTAGGCATCGCGACCGTTTCTCGGTATCTGAATTCGAACGGCTATGTGAAACAGCAAACGGAGGAAAAAATCCAAAAAGCGATCGACGAACTGAACTATGTTCACAATAAACACGCGAAAGCCTTGTTTTCAAGTAAGTCCGGTGCCATCGGGCTGATCACGCCGAGTATACTGAACCCGTACTTCTCGCATTGGATTTCCGAGATCGGGAAGGATTTGCGTAGCAAGGGCTTCGCGCTGATCATCTTTAATTCCGATGACGATCCGGTGAAGGAGGCGGAGGCGATCCAGATCCTTCGAGAGTATCGCGTAGAAGGGCTTATCGTAGGGCGGCCGCAGTTGGTCGAAGAATATGCCAACATCGGGATTCCTGTCGTCGCTTTTGAAAATCGATTTCCAATGGATGACTTGCAAAACGTGTCCACGGTGATCGCCGACAACTGCACCGGGGGAAAGCTCGCTTTTGAGCACTTGTGGGATTCAGGCTGCCGGAATATTCTGCAGATCATGGGGCCGAGCGTCTTTCGGGCTACCGAGCTTCGTTCGGAAGGTTTTTTGCGGGCGGCAGCTGCCAAAGGGGCAAAGATCGAGTTGTTTCAGTTCGATTCGGAGTTCGACCCGCAGGTAGACATCGAGGAGCGGCTCAGTGGGATCGACTTTTGCAAGTATGACGGTGTCTTTGTCTTTAATGACATCGCAGCGGCTAAGGTTTTGCAATATCTCGACGAGAACCGCATTTGCGTTCCGCAAGAGATTCGAGTGATCGGTTTCGACGACAATTTTGTTGATAAAATGCTGAGTCCAAGGCTTACGACGATTCGTCAGTCGGTTGAGGAGGCAGCACGAATTTGTTTAGATACACTGCTACAAAGGGTTACAAAGAAAAAATTACCTCGTGTCGATGTCGTGTTCGATGTCGAGTTGGTT
>CAZFWK010000138.1:0-4687 GCA_964522555.1 uncultured Peptoniphilaceae bacterium
GAAACCGCGTACAAGGCGGTTATGCGCCCAACAGAAGGTACGATGCTTACGGTGATGCGCAATATGGCGGAGTATGCGGAGAAAGATGCGCATAACTTTTCCGATATCGAAGAGTTTGCCAAAGCCATCTTACAAGCGGGGGAATTGAGCCTGCAGCAAACGCCGGAACTGTTGCCGATCCTAAAGGAAGCGGGTGTTGTGGATGCCGGCGGAAAGGGCCTGCTACTGTTGTTGCAAGGAGCCCTGCAGCAGGAGAACGGGGAGATGCCTGTGGATTTTGTCGCCGCTTCGGAGGATTTCGACCAACGCGCACGCGCACAACACAAAGTATCCGGCGATATCGAATTCGGTTATTGTACGGAACTCATGATCCTCGGAGACAATATCGACATTGAGGCGCTAAGAGAAGAGCTTTCGGTAGAAGGGGACTCCCATCTCGTGGTCGGGGATGACTCTCGAGTTAAGATCCACTTGCATACAAATCACCCGGGTCGAGTTTTAGAGCGCGCGGGAGAGTTGGGTGCGCTTCATGATATCAAGATCGACAATATGCGCGAGCAATTCGCCCAGCTCACCGAGTCGAAGCCGATCGTGCACGAACAAGCGAAAGCGAAACCCGCGGTCAAAGAAAAGTACGGCTTTATCGCCGTATCCTCCGGCGAAGGATTGGACAGCATATTCCGAGACTTAGGGGTACAGGAGATCATCTCCGGCGGCCAAACGATGAATCCTTCTACGGAAGATATACTGGAAGCGATCCGAAACACGCACGCCGAAACGGTATTTGTATTGCCCAATAACGGCAATATCATCTTGGCAGCGAATCAAGCGGCGAAACTGGCCGAGACGAAAGTCATCGTGATTCCTACGAAGACGACTCCGGAAGGGTTCACTGCGATGCTCCATTTCGATGGAGAGCTCTCCACAGAAGAGAATCAAAAGGCGATGACGGATTCGCTTGAAACGGTTGTGACGGCTGAGATCACATATGCCGTGCGCGATACGAGTATAAAAGGGCAAAAGATCGTAAAGGGCAGCTTTATCGGGCTGGAAGGTGACACCATCCACGCGACGGGCCGAGACCTGAAGCGGGTGATCCACACGCTGATGGAAAAGACCGTCACAGACGATTCCATGTTGATCACGATCCTCTACGGCTCCGACACCACGGAAAAGGAAGCCCATAAAGTTCTCGACTATGTGCGAAAGCTCTATCCGGGTAAAGATGTCGAACTCTCAAGAGGTGGGCAGCCGCTGTACTTCTATATCTTCTCGATTGAATAAGTAGAAGCAAAGAAGGTCGGCAATGATTCACTTGAACGAGTAATCTAAGTCAATTGAACTGAATGCATTCAGATAAACCGTGACTCCATCAGGGGAGTCCAACGCGCTCCACATCGCCTTCGTCCTCTCGATCGATAGAGAAGAAGGTGAGGACTCGTCTCAGAGTCGCACTTATGGACATCCCCTGATTCCGTCACTTATGCGATATATTACCATATGTATGATTTGCGATTGATAATCATGAACTAGAAGTTTGTCAACGATTTAAGTCAGCACAGCCGTGCTGACTTCTTTTATAGGAGTGGCCATGATACGAGGAATGGGTCCGAAAAAAACGGAATTATTGCGTAAGCTCGGCATCAAGTCGGAGACCGATTTGCTGTTTTATTTTCCGAGACAGTATGAAGATCGAAGCCTTAAGGTAAAGATCTCGGAAGTGGTCGACGAAGAGTATGCGTATCTCACGGTAAAGGTGAGCTCCCAAGTGAACACGCGATTTTTGCAGCGAGGGATGCGGATCAGCCGGGTCGATGCGACGGATGGTTCCGGTTTCTTGGCGCTGGTGTTTTTTAATCAACCCTATATCGGCAGATGGCTGAAACCGGGGCAAACGTACGATGTGTATGGCAAGATCAAAAAGAAAAACCGCACCGTCGAAATGGTGAATCCCGTGATCGAGGCTACCGGAGGGAATAAAACCGGGCGGATCGTTCCGATCTACGGACTCACGAAAGGACTTACGCAAACGGACCTTCAGTCTTTTACGACGCAGGCGGTCGAACAATATGCAGATGACTTACCTACTGTAATCCCTGAAAGGCTATTGAAAGCGAGGAAACTCCTACCAAGACCTCAAGCGGTTGCGGAACTTCACTTACCCCGTACGATGGAGAGTTTGGAGACTGCGTATCGAACTTTGGTATACGAAGAGTTTTTTACCTTTTCGCTTGGCATGGCGCTTGTGAAGGCACAACGAGGAGCGAACACTTCCTTTTCGATCCCGCTGGGTGAGTTAAGCACCCTGACCGACAAACTTCCCTTTACCTTGACAGCTGCGCAGGCGCGTGCTCTCGACGAAATCTTGGCCGATATGGCGAGCGGCCAGGCAATGAACCGCCTCTTACAGGGGGATGTGGGATCGGGAAAGACGATCGTAGCTTTCCTAGCGATGTACAATGCGTATTTGGCCGGGTATCAATCGGTCTTTATGGCGCCGACGGAAATTCTTGCCAGGCAGCATACAGCTTCGCTCGAGAAACTGTTGGAATTTTCCGGAGTCCGGGTAAAGCTACTCCTTGGGAGCACACCCGAGCGAGAGAGAAAGCTGATGCTCGCACAGTTGCAAAACGGAGCGATCGACATGCTGATCAGCACACATGCGGCCATTCAGGAAGATGTCAAATTCCAAAACTTGGCATTAACCGTTACAGATGAACAGCATCGGTTTGGGGTGAAGCAGCGAGCGAGACTCTCGGAAAAGGGAGATAATCCGCATGTCCTCGTCATGAGTGCGACCCCGATTCCTCGAACGGTGGCGCTACTTTGGTATGCGGACCTTGACATCTCGAGTATCGACGAATTGCCGAAGGGTCGGATTCCAATCGATACAATCGTAATCACGCCGGAGCATGAGGCGCGAATGGCGGAGTTTGTGCGAAAAAACCTCGCGAACGGCAGGCAGGCGTTCATCATTTGTCCTTTGATCGAAGAGAATGAAGAACTGGCAATCGAAGCCGTAGAGAGTCTGTATCAGCGCCTTTCCACCACGCATTTTAAAAATGAACGACTGGCATTCTTACACGGCAAGAAACCGACGGCGGAGAAGGAGAGGATCATGCGCGCTTTTTCCGAACACGAGACGGATATCCTGATCGCGACGACCGTGATCGAAGTCGGAATCGACATCCCGAATGCCAATGTGATGGTCGTGTACAATGCCGAACGATTCGGCTTGGCGCAGTTGCACCAGTTGCGAGGGCGGGTCGGCAGGGGCTCCCATGCCTCGTACTGTGTGCTGATCAATAGCGGCGAAACGAATGAGTCGAAGGAGCGGATGCGCATTATGCAGCGCACAAACGACGGGTTCGAGATCGCTTCGGAAGACTTGCGGATGCGAGGGACGGGGGAACTCTTGGGTGAGCGTCAGCACGGGATGCCGATGCTCTTGATCGGGGATATTCACCGGGACCGAAAGATCTTTATGACCGCAAAAGAAGACGCGCAGAAGGTGTTGGCCTCGGATCCCGATTTGTCGGAGCATGCACACCGCTGGCTGCGCCTACGCGTCAAAGAAAAGTTTGCCGATATTGGCGACGGAATTGTATTGAATTGAGGAGATAAGATGCGTGTAATCGCAGGAGAAAAGAAGGGAATGCGGCTTTTCGGACCGAAGGACAGCCCGGTTCGCCCGACGGATGATCGGGTTAAGGAGACGCTATTTAATATTTTACAGCCGATCACCCCGGGTGCTCTCGTTTTGGATCTGTTCGGCGGCACGGGTGCCATCGCGATCGAATTCTTAAGTCGCGGGGCCGGGTTTGCTCATATCAACGACTTGTCCAAAGAGAGTATCCGCATTATTTTGAAAAATCTCGAGCATACGAAGTTGAGTGACCGCTGCCTCGTCACGAATGCGGATGCGAAACGAAAACTGAAAAAATCGGTCGAGATGGGTTGGAAATTTGACTACCTTTATCTTGACCCTCCATTCGGTTACGGCTACGTAGAAAGAGCATTAACGGCTATCAACATTTGTGATATACTTAGTGCAAATGGTCTCATCATTACCGAGCAGGAGAGAAACGCACAGCCGATCAAAAATGAGTTTCTCGAGTGCACCGATACGCGAATTCAGGGAGCGAAGTCTCTACACTTTTATCGAGGAGTTAATCATGCGCGCAGTCTATCCGGGTAGTTTCGACCCGATTACGAAAGGTCATCTCGACATTATCAACCGAGCATCGGCCATATTCGACGAGGTCATCGTAGCGGTTCTAAACAACAGTCAAAAGAAATATATGTTTTCGCTGGATGAACGCGTAGCGCTCGTCGAAGACGTAGTCTCCGACATCGAGAATGCAAGTGTAGGACAGTTTTCCGGTCTTCTGGTCGATTTTGCCGCGCAAGAGAAGGCGGATGTAATCGTCCGGGGTCTTCGAGCGGTGTCCGACTTCGAATACGAAATGCAGATTTCATTATTGAATTTGCAACTGTCCCCCGAACTCGAGACGGTGTTTCTCGTTTCGACCGGAGATTTTGCGTATTTGAGTTCCAGTTTGGTAAGAGAAGTGGCTATGCATGGCGGAGATCTGACAGCTTTCGTTCCGAAGTCGGTGGAGCTCGCACTGCAAGAAAAATTCAGGAGGTAAATATGGATATTTTACAATTGATCGAAGAGATCGAA
>CAZFWK010000139.1:0-4679 GCA_964522555.1 uncultured Peptoniphilaceae bacterium
GGCATGCCGATTCACTGGGAGACGGGGTATATGATCAAAATTGGGTGTGGTCGAATCCCGTTGTCGAGATAGATGACCGGGACCCCGAGATTGTGATCACCAAAGTGGAAGGAGAATTGGACTTACGGCAATCGCTCCGCTTTGAAGGTGTACTTACGATTGAAAACCCGAATCAGACGGATCATTTTTCGATGAAACTATACCGCGGGTTTTTGGTAAAAGCGCTGACGGTTTCGGATGGGGAGGCTACTTGGAAGCAAGAAGGCGACTGGATTCATGTGAAGTTGGCGAAGCCTAGCTCCTTTTTCAATGTAAATATTACGTATGCAGGCTTTAGCTCTCCGTATTTCTTTGCAGGCGAGCAGGCGGTGTGGTTGCCCGGGTACTATGCATTTTTACCGCAGATGGGCTCGAAACCGATATTCGGCCTTACGCAGAATGAAGAAATGTACTTAGAAAATTTTGAACCTGCTGATACTACTTTTGATCTAAAAGTGCAGAGTAAGCTTGCGCTTGCCTCGAATTTGGAAGAATCAAACGGCAGATGGAGTGGTACCCTGCAAAAAGAAGGGCCGATATTTGTGGGAGGACTTCTCGAAGAATTGCAATGGAACGGGATCCCGCTTTATGTGGCGGGTATGCCGGATGAAAAAAGAGAAATCGCTTATTTGACGGAGCTTACTCGTTTAACAAACAAGATTCGGCAAGATTTAGGAAGACAGCCACCCGATCCGATTTCGAGAGTGTTTTTTGTTCCTTACACAAACTCGATCGTTGGAGGCGGTCATGCAATGCAGCAAGGCAGCTCACTCTATGTGCATACCATTATGCAACGAGTAGATCCGACACCGGGTTTGGTATTAGGGGAAGCGGTCACACTGTTTCTAAATTCCGACCCGATATTTGCGGACGCTTATCGAATGCTGTCTTCCATCGATAGTGCCGACTTGGACGATAAAATCCTAAGTTGGGCTGCGAAAGAATACGGGATCGACGCGAGTGAAGTGCCGATGGATGATAGAATTCGAGAGATGGACAATGCGCGATTGCGTGCAGAGATCGAAGAGAGATTAGAGAGGTTGGCAGATGATACAAATTGAGAATGTCACGAAACGCTACGGCAACACGATTGCCTTACAGGATGTTTCCCTTGCGATCGAACCGGGGGTATTCGGCTTGCTTGGGCCGAACGGAGCCGGAAAGACGACGCTGATGAACTGCTTGCTCGGGCTCTTGTCGTATCGCGGGACGATTCGCTTTGGAGAAGGGAAATTACCGTTGATCGGGTACTTGCCGCAGAACTTGGAGATTTTCGACGCGTTGACCGTGCGAGAGGTGCTGGAGTACCTTTCGATTCTAAAGGGAATTCCGAAAAACGACGCGCAGATTGACGAGCTGATCGAGCAAGTGAACTTGACCAAACAAAGGAAGACGAAGTCGAAAGCGCTGTCCGGGGGGATGCGCCGCCGCTTGGGGATCGCGCAGGCACTCTTGGGGAAACCGGAGTGGGTGTTGATCGACGAGCCGACGGCCGGGCTCGACCCGGCGGAGCGGGTCCGGTTTCGGAATATGATCAAGTGCATCGCGGCCGGGCAAAATGTCATTATCTCTTCTCATATCGTAGAAGATATCGACATTTTGGCAACGCATATCGCGATTCTGGACGAGGGCGAAGTAAAATTGGCAGGAGAAAAGAGTGCGTTGCTTGAAGCGGCCAAGGATAAGGTGGGGGTTGTTCGGCTAACCGAGCGCGAGCTGGATCAGTTGGAGGGTGTATCTTACTCGATCGAGTCGCAGGAGGGGGCGCTTCTTACCGCGCGTGTGGTAGGAGAGGGCTTGCCTGCCGGTGCGGATGCAAAGCCACCCACCGTACAGGATTTGTACTTTATGGCCACGGCGCAAGAGCGATGAGAAGGCTCGTATTAGAGTGGAAACAAATGGGGTGGGCAGCGGCTTTAACGCCCCTTTTGTTTCTGGCGGCTTTGTTGTATGCGAGTTTGGTCCGGAATTCGGAATTTGCTGTGGAACTGAATGAGAGCTATCAACAAATGATGCTGACGATCGGGGGCGGTTGGCTACCGTTGCTCGCGATCGGGGATTATTTTTCCGATAAGAATCGCTCCTATTTTTTGCTATTTCGCGACTTTCGCCCCTTTTTCGGGATGAAGATATGGGTGAAGTGGACTGTGATCGCGCTTTTTTCTGCTACACTTGTGGGGTTTGCCACGCAAGTGATCATAGGGTTTGTGCAGCCGGAGAAGATTCTCTACTTACTGTCGCAAGTTCTGTGGATGGCGGCGCTTTCGTATGGTGTGCTTGCGTGGACGAAAGAATTCGGCTGGACGGCTTTGGTGTTATTCATCGTGAGTTCAGGTGCCTTTTTATCCCAAGGGATGATGCTCGGTCCGCTTAATTATTATATTCCTCCGTTTTCAGGGGTTGGAGGAGAGGAGCTTCTAATAATGGGGCTTAAGAATTCATTCTGGAGCCTCGTGTTTTTCGGGGTCGGTGTGGTACGGCATTGGAGGAAATTGCCGAAATGATTGCGAATAAATCAAAAATGAAATACAATAAGGCAAAATTGGAAGTACCTCACGTAGGGCGCCACCTTGTGTGACACCGCGCGCCTAAACTCGTGCAGGGAAGCCAAAACCGAATTGCCCTATGCGGTGCCGGACGAGCCGGCACCCTACGACTTTTTCGAGAGGAGACTCACCCTTGGAAATACTGGATATCTACGACGAAAACGACTTGCCGACCGGGCGGACACGCACAAAGGTCGATGCGCAGGTTGAAGGGGAATACCACCGCATCGCCGAGCTTTGGGTGCGAAATACGGCGGGAGAATACTTACTTCAAAAGCGTTCACACAACAAAAAGTTCTTTCCTTGCATGTGGTACTGTACGGTCGCGGGTGGGTCGATCGCAGGAGAAGACAGCATGTCCACTTGCCTTCGCGAAGCGAAAGAGGAGCTGGGGCTGGTGCTCGAGCCCGGCAACGCGCGCTTTTACAAGCGGATCACAGAGGACCAGGTACACTTTCATATCTGGCTTTTCTTGCAGGAGGCGGATCTCCAAGCCCTCACGCCTGAGCCGTACGAGGTGGAGGATGTGATGTGGGCGGATGTCGACACGATCCGAGCGATGATCGCTTCGGGAGAATTTATCGATCTATCTTATTACGAAGACTTCTTTAACTGGGTGGAGTCAGAAATCAAATAACCGATTTATGGAAGCGATCAAGACGCCTTAATCCGATTCTATGATGGATTACAGGCGTTTTTTTTGCGAAGCTTAGTAAGTATCAATTATGGACGGTACATTGACTCGATCGCGTTTTAGTGATAAAGTAGTAGAAATATCAAACGTATGACCTTTAGGAGGAGAAATGAGCAAAAAGAAGATGACCGTCCTTGACTTTCAAAAGTACAAAGACGAAGGAAGAAAGTTTACTTATGTGACCGCTTATGACTACACGATCGCAAGCATCGTAGAAGAAAGCGATGTCGAAGTCATTTTGGTGGGCGACTCGCTTGGCATGATCATGCTGGGTTACACGGGCACCACGCCGGTTACGATGGAAGATATGATCCACCACACGCGTCCCGTAGTAAAGGGCGCGCCGAATACTTTTGTAGTCGGCGACATGCCGTTTGGCGCGTATCAGGAGAGCACCGAGCAAGCGGTTCGAAACGCGATTCGCCTCTACAAAGAAACCGGCTGCGACTGCATTAAGCTCGAGGGCGGTGTAGAAATGTTCGACACGATCAAGGCGATCGTGCGCGCGGGCGTTCCCGTCATGGGGCATATCGGGCTGACTCCGCAAACGGCGGGTTCTTTGGGCGGGTTTAAAGTCCAAGGCGGTACCCCCGAAAAAGCGGCGCAACTGATCGAAGACGCCAAATCGCTGGTCGAAGCGGGTGTGTTTTCGATGGTGTTGGAGTGCGTTCCGAAGGGCGTTGCCAAGGCGCTGACGGAGCAAGTTTCGGTTCCGGTCTTGGGGATCGGCGCAGGGCCTTATGTAGATTGCCAAGTGCTTGTACTGCAAGACATGCTGGATATGTACGGCGATTTCAAACCGAAGTTCGTCAAGCATTTTGCCAATATTCGCGGGCAAATGGTAGCCGGTTTAAACCAATTCCATGCGGAGACGATGAGCGGAGAATTCCCCTCGCCGGAGTACTGCTTCAACGCCAATGTAGAGGGCTACGAAGTCGAATAGGGTATCGATCGCTACCGTTTTGTGTAGCGATCCTTTCACATCAAGAATCGTTTGCATTTTGCAGACAATTTAACATGCAGTAGAAGAATACTTCAAAAAAATTTCGCATAACGAAAAGAGGAAACGACATGAAAAAAAGATGGATCGCACTCGTAGTGATGGTCTCGCTCGTACTCGCAGCTTGTGGCGGTGGCGGCGAAAAGCCCGCAGGCACTGCGACGGAAGCGGGCGGGGCGCAAGCGGCTTCGGGAGATACGGTACACTTACGGGCTTCGCAGCCGGTAGCGCCTACGCACCCGTATCACTTAGGCTTAGTGAAGTTCGCCGAGCTGATCGACGAGCGAACGGAGGGCAAGGTCAAGATCGACATTTTCCACTCCGGACAATTGGGGAACGAAAGAGATAATATCGAAGGCTTGCAGATGGGAACGCTAGATATCGCGGTTTCTTCTACCGG
>CAZFWK010000140.1:0-4606 GCA_964522555.1 uncultured Peptoniphilaceae bacterium
CGTGAGCGTGCCGAAAGGGGTACACCGGGCTCGACTGAACGGACTTTGTCATCACGTTGAGGTGGGTAATACCACCTTTTTTGGACATCTAGAAAGGAGAATAGTATGGCGGATAAGATGAAAGTTGCGGTCATGACGGAACTCATGGAAATTGAGATGCAAGAGTGGGACGTACCCGAACCGGCGGACGATGAAGTTTTGGTGAAAATCGGATATGTCGGCATATGCGGGTCCGATCTTCACTACCTCGAGCACGGGCGAATCGGAGATTTCGTCGTAGAAACGCCGTTCGTACTGGGCCACGAGGTCAGCGGAACGGTGGTAAAGCTCGGGAAAAACGTCCAAAATCTTGAAGTAGGCGATCGGGTCGCGCTGGAGCCGCAGATCACCTGTGGCGAATGCGAGTTTTGCAAGAGCGGGAAATACAATCTCTGTAAAGATGTCATCTTCTTTGCGACCCCGCCTGTCGACGGCGTATTTCAAGAGTATATCAGCCACAAAGCGAACCTTTGCTTTAAGCTTCCCGACAATGTGAGCAATATGGAAGGTGCGATGATCGAACCGCTATCGGTAGGACTCCACGCAGCGCTCGAAGGAAATGCCAAGATCGGGCAGACGGCCGTCGTAACCGGAACGGGATGCATCGGGCTTACCGCAGTCGTGTCGCTTAAGGCGATGGGCGTCGCGACCGTTATCGTGGTGGACCTATCGGACAATCGATTGGCTAAAGCAAAATCCTTAGGAGCGGACTACACCATCAACGGACGAAACGAGAACACGGTGGAGCGGATCCTGGAGATCACGGGCGGCAAAGGATTTGATGTGGCGATCGAAACTGCAGGTTCGGAAATCACCACGCGCCAACTCATCGCATCGGCCAAAAAAGGGGCCACACTCGTACTGGTCGGCTACAGCGCGACGGGAGAAGAAACGCTCCCGATCGGGATGGTATTGGATAAAGAGCTTACGCTTAAAGGAATTTTCCGCTATCGCAACAGTTACCCGATCGCGATTCGCGCGGTCGCCTCCGGTCTCATCAATGTAAAAGATATCGTGACGCATATTTACGACTTTAAGGATACGAAGGACGCTTTGCTCGACGCCATCCATAAAAAGGATGAAGTCGTAAAGGCCGCGATCCGAGTCAGTGGGGACTAAGATGCTTTTCATCGGAGCCGACCTGGGAACGTCCGGCCTAAAAATGATCTTGATGGACGAACGCGGAACGATCCTCTCTTCCGCGACCGAAAGTTACCCGATCTCGTATCCGAAAGCGGGATGGTCTGAACAAAATCCAGAGGATTGGTGGGAGGGCTTTTTGCGCTGCACCCAAAAGCTCACGGCAGGATTTCCGAAGGAGGAAATCAAAGCCATCGGGATCGACGGGCAAATGCATGGACTGGTGATGCTGGATGAGCATGATCAAGTAGTCCGACCGGCGATTCTTTGGAATGACGGACGCTCAACGGAAGAAGTCCGGTATCTGAACGAAGAAGTCGGAGTGGAAAAGATAGCCGAATGGACCGGAAATATCGCATTCGCCGGATTCACAGCCCCCAAAATCCTTTGGGTGAAGAACCATGAGCCTGAGAATTTCAAAAAAACTACGAAGATGATGCTTCCCAAAGATTATTTGAACTACCGCCTCACAGGCTTTTTATCGACCGAAATGTCAGACGCTGCGGGAATGCTATTGTTGGACGTGAAAAATCGCACCTGGTCGCAGGAGATGCTCGAGCTGTGCGGCATCACGGAAGAAGCGCTGCCGGCTCTTCGCGAAAGCGCGGAAATTGTGGGCGAAGTCTCACCGGACCCCGCCAATCACCTCGGGTTCTCTCCCGGCGTGAAGGTGGTAGCCGGGGCGAGTGACAACGCCGCCGCCGCGATCGGCGCGGGTGCCGCGGGTGACGGAGCCTGCAACCTTTCTCTAGGCACCAGCGGAACCGTCTTCGTGGCGACGAAAGCGTTTCACGCGCTCCAAAATCATGCCGTCCATAACTTCGCGCATGCGGATGGCGGGTATCATTTCCTCGGCTGTATGCTGAGCGCAGCCTCCGCCAATGCCTGGTGGATGGGCGAAATCCTCGAGACAAAGGAATTCGACCGCGAGCAATCGGGGGCAGGAGAACTTGGCGAGAGCCGAATCCTCTTTTTACCCTATCTAATGGGGGAAAGGTCGCCGCACAATAACCCGCTCGCAAGAGGGGCGTTTCTGGGGCTCTCGATGGACACCACGAGAAAAGACATGACACTAGCCGTCCTGGAAGGCGTCGCCTTCGGACTTCGCGACTCGCTCGAAGTGATCAAGCAAGCAGGCATCACGCCCACGTACGCGACCCTCTGCGGTGGCGGTGCGAAAAGCATATTGTGGCAGAAGATCGTCGCCAATGTGTTGCAAATGGAAATCGGGATTTTGGAATCAGAAGAAGGGCCGGCCTTGGGCTCGGCGATACTCGCAAGCGTCGGGTACGGCATCTACCCGAGCTTGGAAGAAGCATGCAAACAAATCGTCAAGATCAAGCACACCGTAAAACCGGATCCAATCATTTGTGAAAAGTATGATCGCTTATACGAACTCTACAAAGCAGCTTATCCCGCAATACGAGTAGTCAGCGAAACCTTATCGAAACGGTAAAAGAAGCGCCCCGAAGAAGTTACTCTCCGGGGCGCTTTTGTATCGGGTTCGATCTTATCGGTTTTTCCCTCTACCCATTTTATTGCCGCTTCCGTCCATCGGGCGGTTTGTGAAATTGTCACACACGCCGTCGCCATCCGCGTCGATGTAATTTTCGCTCATGCCTTTACCTTGTCCACCTTGGCCGCCGCCCATCATTCTGCCGCAACCGCCTTGGGGGCGATCCCCTGCAAGATCACACACGCCATCGCCATCTTCATCTACGAAATTATTTTGTAGATTTCTGCCTCTGCCCATCCCTCTGCCGGAGCCGTCTCTCGAGCCGATCCCGCAGTAATCGCAAATGCCGTCGCCGTCTTCATCCACAAAATTGATCCCTCTGGTTTCCGATGCCGCATAGGCTGTGGAGATGCCGATGCTTCCGACTACCATTGCCGCGATGACGAACATCGCAAGTACTTTAGAAATTTTTTTCATTGTTGTTTCCTCCTTTGAAATTTGGATCATCTCTGATCTCTTTAAGGATAGTATAGCCGGGAGTTGTGACGTTCAAAGGGTGAATTTGTGACTTTTCTGTGACATCGATCGAATCTTCAAAACCCGATGAATTCGTTGTGATATACTCATCTTGAAAGGCGGGGTTTCGGTGAAACGATATTTCCAAACTCATTTACCCATCTGGGAACATTTGACGCACTCCGAAAAGGATCGGCTTATGGCCGCGTCTTCCGAGGAAGCCTACGAAAAAGGCACCTGTGTGCACAACGGAGATGACCTCTGTATCGGTGTGATCGCCGTGCGGTCGGGGCAATTGCGCACTTATATGCTTTCGGAAGACGGCCGCGACATTACCCTGTTTCGGATTGGGCCGGGCGAGGTGTGCATCCTGTCCGCTTCTTGCGTACTGGACGCGATCACTTTTGACGTATGTATCGATGCGGAAGAAGACACCCGTGCGATTTTGATCGACTCGGCTACCTATCAGGAGATGGCGCAGGAAAACATCTATATGAAGTGCTATGCGTATGAGATCGCGGCCAACCGCTTCTCGGACGTGATGTGGGCGATGGAGCAGATCCTCTTTATGAGCATGGACAGGCGATTGGCGCTTTTTTTGCATGAAGAGTCCGTAAAAGCAAACTCTCTCACACTGCGCCTCACGCACGAACAGATCGCACGATTGGTAGGCAGCGCAAGAGAGGTGGTAAGCCGTATGCTGAAATACTTCGAGCAAGAAGGCGTGGTACAGCTGGGGAGAGGCGAGGTTTCGATTCTTTCCATGAACCGCCTGAAAGCGCTCGCCGGCCAACCCGTAACTCTTAAATAAACAACGACATATCCGACTCTTCGGCGTTGGCAAGCATAGCGGCGGCTCCGGCCAATTTCACGCCATCGATGAGCTCTTCTTCTTTGATCCCCATCACATCCATGCTCATAGAACAGGCGAGCAGCTCGACGCCGTTTTTTTGTGCCTGCGCGATGAGATCTTCCAAGCTGTCGATATTCTTATTCTTCATGACGGCACGGATCATCTTCGCGCCCATACCGCCCATATTCATCTTGGAAAGGCCGAGTTTTCCGGCTCCGCGCGGCATCATAAAGCCGAACATCTTGCTCATAAAATCTTTTGTCACAGAAACCGGTTCGGGCTTTCGCAAAATATTCAATCCCCAAAAGGTGAAGAACATGCTGACCTTTCGGCCCATCGCGGCGGCCGCATTTGCGATGATAAACGAAGCAATCGCCTTATCCAAGTCACCTGAAAAGATGATCATATTTTTATTGTCGCCCCCGGTAACCGTGGCGGGCGCGAGTGAAGGTTCCCCTTTTTGGATTCGGGCTTTCGTAATCCCTTTGGCTCGCTCGATTCCCAAGAAGGTGTTCCCGGTTCTTCGGCAATACCCTTCTACATCGCTCTCGAAAGCGGGGTCGCTGGTCGAAATCTCTACGATCCCACCGGGCTGGATGCTG
>CAZFWK010000141.1:0-4606 GCA_964522555.1 uncultured Peptoniphilaceae bacterium
CGATGATATTTGCGCTAACGCCTCGAAAGCGACCGAGTATTTTCTTGCTGCGCTCGGGCGGAAAGTAACTTTGGATGTAGGAGATAAAAAAGATCAAGAAACATAGCAGGACTACGATCTTGATCACATCGTAGATAAAAAATTGCAAGCTTCCGCCAAGTCGGGTCGTAGGGTCGATTCCTAAGCGAAAGAGCCCATTTCCGACCAGGTCGTTAAGCCATTTCATCCCCAATACTTGGTCTTGAAAAAAGCTCCATCCATCTTGTAATAATTGCAAGGGTACACCTCCTAGTATTAAATCAACTTATTTTGATATGTAGGGCGAAAAGAAAACCATCTGGCGATGGCGCAGGGCGATGACAAACTATTCGTTCACGTGTAAAAATCGCAAACAATGTATTTGAAAAATCACAGCATAAGTGACGGAATCAGGGGATGTCCATAAGTGCGACTCTGAGACGAATCCTCACCTCTTTCTTAATCGATCGGGAGGACGAAGTCGAGGTGGAGCGCGTTGGACTCCCCTGATGGAGTCACGATTTATACAAGACCATTCAGTTCATTTGCCTTTGTCTACAGTCTGAACCATCCGGCGATGGCGATTACCTGGCCAGTGCAGTCGGCGCAAGGTTTGTGATGGTCACGATCATTTCGGCAATTCTTCGACTTCCTTCGGGGCAAATCTTGTAATGCGTCCACTTTCCTTCCTGCCGGCTCGAAACGACCCCCGACTCGCATAGGATCTTCATATGGTACGAAACGGCAGACTGCCCCATGTCCATAATTTCCATTATCTTACAGGCGCACTGCTCCCCTTCTTGTAGGATTTCCAAAATCGCGAGGCGTTTGGGATCGCTCAGCGCCTTAAATATCCGTGCATTTTCTTGATGAGCCATACTTAGCCTCCTTTACACATCAAATCTTTTTGATATGTTAAGTATAGTGGGAATGTACCGATCTGTCAAGGGTCAATCGATACTTCCGCCATGCGCTATACATTGAAGCGATACCCCGCTCCCCACACCGTTTCGATAAAGTTGTGTCCGGAATCGGCATTTGGTTTGTCGATCTTCTCCCGCAGCTTCCCGATGTGGACCGTGACGGTGGCGCCGTCTCCGAAGTAGTCGACACCCCAGATCCGGTCAAGTAGCACATCCTTCGAAAATACCTGGTCGGGGTTGGATGCGAGAAAGTACAGCAGGTCGTACTCGGTCGCGGTGAGTGTGATCTCCTTCCCCTCGAGTTTGACTCTTCTTGCAGTGTGGTTGATCGAGAGGTTTCGGATGACGAGTTCCGTCCTAGGCTTAGTGCCGGACACCAAGCGCTTGTAGCGCGCCAGATGTGCTTTGATCCGCGCTACGAGCTCGGAGGGGCTGAAAGGCTTTGTGATGTAGTCGTCCGCTCCCAGCCCGAAGCCACGGATCTTGTCGATGTCTTCTCTTTTGGCGGTCACCATGAGGATGGGGATGTCGATCTTGTCGCGGATCTCTCGGCAAATGTCGAACCCGGAAGCGCCGGGGAGCATCACGTCCAACACGATGAGATCGTACGGATTGGCGAAAACGAGCGAGGTGGCTTTTGTTCCGTCGGCACAGATTTGGACTTCGAAGCCTTCCGCTTCCAAATAATCGCGTTCGAGTTCGGCGATCGCGATATCGTCTTCCACGATTAGGATTTTTGCTTTCATACGGTGTCCTCCTTCCCTTCTTCCGGCACGTCACAAGACAAGAGGATCTTGAGGGTTGTGCCTTCTCCCACTATGGCTGTGGCGCTGATCGTTCCGCCGTGCGCATCTACGATCTGCTTTGCAATGGCGAGCCCCAGCCCCGATCCGCCCTGTGCGCTGCTTCTCGATGGGTCGGCCCGGTAGAAGCGGTCGAATAGGTGCGGCAGTTCTTCGGGCCGGATGCCTTTTCCGTTGTCTTCGATTTGGATCGATACGGTCTGTGGGTCTGCCATTTTAGCGCGAATTCGGATGCGCGTTTCGGGTTTATCGGTGTATTTTTTGCTGTTTTGGATGATATTGGCGAGCACCCGTTTCATATGGAATTCGTCCAGATGGACGGTTTGATCGAATGCATCGGGTTCTGTTTCCAATTGGATTTGGATATTTTCCGCTAAGTCTACCTTTTCTTCCTCGACGAACTCTTCCAAAAACCGCCCCAAAAGAACGGGCTGCAGGGAAAGATGGATCCGGTTCACGTCAAGTTTAGAAAGGGTGAAAAGATCGTCGATCAGTAGATTCATCTGCTTAGCTTTCTCGGCAATCACTTCCAGGTACTTTTGTTCCTTCTCCGGCGTGTCCGCGACGCCGTCTAAGATGCCGGCCACATAGCCTTGGATCGAGGTGATGGGGGTCTTCAGGTCGTGGCTGATACTCGAGATAAATTCTTTGCGGTTGTTCTCGTATTCGACTTGCGCGTCGATGGAAGCTTTGAGCTTTTCCCGCATTTGGTCGAAGGAGGCGATTACGCGCCCGAGCTCGTTCTTTTTCTTCGATTCGAGCACAAAGTCCAGATCCCCTTCGCCGATATGCTGTACGCCTGTTTCCAGTGTGCGGATGGGTTTCAGGATGTCGTAATGGATGATCAAAAGCAGCGGGAGCGTGATGAGAAGGAGCAAGATCAAAAGGAATGAAAGCACAATTTCTCCTCCCTTCGCTTGTACCGCGTCGAAAGAGGAAAAGTCCG
The DNA here is from genome assembly GCA_964522555.1 of uncultured Peptoniphilaceae bacterium. Classification (GTDB taxonomy): domain Bacteria; phylum Bacillota; class Clostridia; order Tissierellales; family Peptoniphilaceae; genus JAAYQA01. Next base: position 2,691 of record CAZFWK010000141.1, read on the forward strand.
CTATAAAGAAGTAAGTCACCTCTTGCCCTTCCGTTTGAAAGCTGAAGTCGAGATACGCATAGTCGACGCCTTGGTAACGGACGCCTACCGTGTCCGGGTTACGGTCTTCTCCCAGTTTTTCTTCCCAAGAGCGGTTGTCTTTGTGAAGCATCCGGTAGAATTCCGGGTCTTTCGGCAATTCCGAGTAGTTGATATATTGGTCGCCTACCAATACAACCAGACCGCCTTTATAAAAGCCGGTCCGGTCGGTCATTTCTTTAATAAACGAATCCTCTGTCAGTCGGGTAGGGTTCGTTTGGAATGTGCTTTTCATTTCGGTGATCGTATCGATCGTCTCCTCGATGACGACTTGCGGATCCGCTTCAAATACCGCCTCGGAGGCAAAGCGGAGCATACCGCCAATGGCTGCCACGCCGTAAAACAGCAAAAACATGAGGCTGATGACGAGGAGCAAGACATAGGTGAGGAGTAACTTTACTCGGATTGACATTGGTTGGCTTCTTTCTTATCAAATAGCAAAATCCCTGCGGTTAGAGCTATTGTATAATAAGCCAGTGTGACAAACAACTGTTGCAGGTTGAGTGATGTGAATAGGCTCGCGTATCCGTCGAGGAGTACGGGAATCGAGATCCGCTCAATCCACGGGAGTACCGCGGGCAGGTATCGGTAGGCTACTAGCAGCGCGATTCCTACGAGAAAGACCGGACCGGTCGACTCCAGACGCACTGCCAATGCAGCGCCGATGGAGATCAAGAGGCCCAGAATCAGCAGGCCGCTCGCGTATTGTAGGAGCAGTGCGAAAAGGGCAGGCAACGCGACCACTCCATCCAACAAAGTCCCGATGAGGATCGAAAACAAAAATTGAATGCCCAAAAGGGACGCTACCCATAGGAGGACGCTGAGTATTTTACTGCCGTAAATCTTCCACTTTTCGGCGGGCTGTAGGAGTAAGGGGAGCAGTGTCCCACTGCGCATCTCCGAAGTGATGGATTCGCTGATCGCATAGACCGCAAGCACAGGAAGAAAGAGTGCCATCTGCAAATCCATTAGCATGCCTGTAAATTGCCCCGCGTTCAGGATTTGCAATCCCACAACCCGCTCCGCGTACGCGTAGATCGCAGCCATCAGGAGCATTCCAACGAGATAAAATCCCGTTAGAAATCGGGTGCTCTTCTTTTTACGAAGCTTTAGCATTTCGATCGAAACGAAGTTCATGATTTTCTCCTTTCTTCTCCTCTTCAAGCGTATGAAAGTAAAACGACTTGAGTTCTCTTTCAGTTCGCGCGACGCTATCGATCGCCCCTTGAAAGAGAGTATTCCCTTCCTTGATGATGGATACATGCGTTGCGAACGAGGTCGCGTCTTCCAATACATGGCTCGAGATCACAATAGCCGCTTGATGCGCTTGCCTATATTCGAGGATCCGCGTTCTCATTTGCTCTCTGCCTTCGATATCCATGCCCTCAAAGGGTTCGTCCAGGATTAAAACATCGGGCTTATGGAGCATGGTAAGACCTAAAAGCAAACGGCGCCGCATCCCGGTCGAGTATGTCGCGACCGAACGGTGCATCGCATCCTCCAATCCCATGGCGTACAGCATCTCCCTTGCCGCGGGCGCATTCAGACAACGGTGCGCCTTCTGATGGAGGGTGGCGCGCTCGGCTCCCGTCAGGTGCAGATACAAGGCGGGGTTTCCGACCATCGCACCCAAAACACGAAGCGCCTCTTTGCGCTGCGCATACGGGTCGAATCCGCCGATGCGAACCTCTCCGGCATCCTCCGGAATCCGCGCCAGCGCCTGCGTCAGCGAGCTGACTTCACCTGTTTCTTCACCCACAATGACTTTATCAGCATATCCACGCCCCCAGCTGGTCAGGAGCAATGCTGCGGTAAAAATCAGTATTAAGATCGCTTTT
>CAZFWK010000142.1:0-4529 GCA_964522555.1 uncultured Peptoniphilaceae bacterium
TCGTTCTCTCCGCAGTATTCGCCTCGCTTCCGCTGACCTTGGCGGGACTTGCGATCGATGCGAAACGGCCGAAGCTCTACTGGAACGACGAAAATGAAGCGGTCAAGCAAAACCTGAACACTTTCTTCTCGATGCTTTGCGTCGTGCTGTACGGGATCATCCTGTGGGCAGTCGGACGCATCTTATTCCTCAATATTCAAGATTTCGCGACTCTCTTGCGATGGGGGCTGATTCTCTTCTTTGTGATCAATGCGCTCCTCACCGCGGGGTTATTTATCTTGACGGAAAAAATCTTGAAAAACACGATCAGTAGTTTGGAATGATAAACAACAAAAGAAAGGAGACGCCTAGTGAGACTGGAAATCTTTCAATTTATCGACCAGAGTGCAGTCCGCCTCAGCCACAATCACGTATTATACGAAAGAGCTGCAAGGAAGCTCGACCGCTTTTTCACCGATAGCTTCTCTTGGTCGGATTCCTTTCTGAACGTATCGGTCCGAATCAAGTCGGAGTCGAGCCTACGAGAGAAGATCCTAAGGCAGAATCTGTTCTCCCGATTCGATTCGCCGGACGAGATGCTGAGCAATTTGTCGGATGTGATCGGCGTACGGATCGAATGCCGCTTCATCGCGGAAGAAGCCGAGATCTATCGAATGCTCCACCAGATCTTTACCGACGAAATGCAAGACGGCTATTTCGCCTCCGCGCTGAACCGCCATATCAGCTTAGATCTGAACCTCGAGCAACCGCAGTACCAAAAAAACGGCTTCGAGATCTATAAGGTCGACGGCAAGATCGAACTGGAGCAAATGATCATACGGTTCGAACTCCAAATCAAGTCGCTCGTAAATGTGTTTTGGGGCGAGATTGACCACAAGGTCCTCTACAAGAATTATAATTACATGGTCACGGAAGACTTCTTCCGCGATATGATGGTCTCCGTAAAGGAGAACCTCTGGCTGATCGACAAGCGACTCATGCAGATGTATCGACATATCGAAAGTGCCGACGCCTCGCACCCGAACACGACGAAGGATCAGCTGAAGGCGATGCTCTCGAAGCTCATCCACGACACGTACAACCAAAGGATGCGCGAGAAAACGGGGATCCTGTTCGACTTCAAGAAAGCATCGGATTTGATCGTCGACTTTATCTTCTCGAAATACGTCGACGAACCGAAGGATCAGTACGCGACGCGCTTTGTGGAATACTTGGAGCTGATCCTCAACCGCATGCGAGACGATATCGATTTTACCGAAAGCATCGAATTTACGGAAATGCAATACGACAATCCATTGCACGAAAAGCTGGCATCGAAACTTTTGCCCTTCATCAATCGGGACTTCCAGTGGTATTTGCTCTTTCGGATCATGCTCGACATCGAACAAATCGGCTTCGAGGAAGAATATCTTCGCTTCGTCCGCTATGTGATCAACACTTTCTCGTATCGGATCAAGCGTGCGTTGTGCAAAAAGGAGATCTCTTCGAACGACAAAGAAACCTTACACAAAGAGCTTTTGGAGCGACTGGTCGACTGGTATTCAAAAAAGCTGTCGCTGTCGTATTTGACGATCGACAATATGCGCGCGCTCGAAGGATTGGTGGACGAGTTTATCGCAGGCGTCAATCGCCCGGAAGACATCTGGGACTTAGACGCGGACGATTTCTTGCTTGCATTGGATGAGAGGTTTCGGCTGTGATCGGGATCGACCTATGCGAGATCGCCAGGATGGAAAAGCATGTGCACAATGCGCATTTCCACAGGCGGATACTCACGGAAAGGGAGCTGCGCGCGTATTTCAGAAGACCCAATGCGGAGAATCTCGCCGGATACTTTACCGCGAAAGAAGCCGCTTCGAAAGCGATCGGCACGGGGATCGGCAAGATCGGCTGGAAGGATATCGAGATCAGCCATTCGCCCTTGGGGCAACCCCGCGCGACGATCCGAGACCGACACCGCAACCTCGTACACAAGATCGCCATCAGCATTACGCATGATGGCGATTATGCCGCCGCTTCGGCACAGCTTTTGGAGACGTGGACGACCGCCGAGTCGGACATGCTGTGGGAGATGAAGGCGCTTCTACCCGATAGGCCCGCAGACGCACACAAGGGCACCATGGGGCGCGTCGCGATCGTAGGCGGGTCAACCGGCATGACCGGAAGCATATGGCTCTCCTCGATGGCTGCGCTTCGCACAGGGGCCGGGCTGTCGTATGCGCTCATACCGGAAGATGCGCTGAAGGAACTGTCCGCCAAGTTAATCGAGCCCATCGCAAAGCCGCTTTTGCAAAAGGACCCGTATGAGCTCATCTCCTTTACGCGCGGGATGGACGGAATGGCGATCGGCCCGGGGATGGGGACTTGCGATATCGCGCGAAAATCGCTGGTTGCGTTGATGCTCGAGAAAGGGTGCCCGCTCGTACTCGACGCGGACGCGCTGAACTTGTGTGCGAAGGAACCGGTGCTTTTGCAAAATGCGAAAAGAAAGTTGATCATGACGCCGCATAAAGGAGAGCTCGCTCGCCTGATCGGCGAAACTACGGACGAAAACGCATCGGAATTTGCAAAGAAATATGGTATCATTTTAATCAACAAAGGACCGAACACCACCGTAACCGACGGCGACCGCACATGGGGTAACGAGACGGGAAACGACGGAATGGCAACGGCGGGAACGGGGGATGTGCTCACGGGCGTCGTGGCTTCGTTTCTTGCACAGGGCGTGCCCGCGTGGGATGCGGCGAGACTCGGCGTATATGTACACGGTCTAGCCGGCGATCTGGCGGCAAGTGAAATCGGAAAAGACGGCATGATCGCGTCCGACATCGTCCGTTTCATACCGAAAGCAATCAAAACCATTAGGGAGGCATAGAATGATCAACACCGGAAATGTTTGGGTGGAAATCGATTTGGACCAAATCGAAAAGAACTTGCGGGAGATAAAGAAGAAAGCGAGCCCGGCAAAAGTAAACTGTGTCATCAAGGCGAACGCATACGGGCACGGCAGCGTGACCTTGGCGCACGCATTGGAATCGGAAACCGATTATTTTTCCGTCGCAAACTTAAATGAACTCATCGAGCTGCGCCAAGCCGGTATCAAAAAGCCGATCTTGGTATTAGGCTATGTGGACCCTTCACAGTTTTATGAGATCCCCGCTTATAACGCGGAGATCTGTGTCCAGATCGAAGAACACGCGAAGCTCCTTTCGGAAGAGATGGTCCGGCAAAACGCGGTATGCCCCGTCCATATCAAACTCGACACGGGCATGAGTCGCTTAGGATTTCAAATGACCGAAGAAAATATCGAAGCAGTCAAAAGAATCAGCCAATTGCCCGGGCTTCGGATCGCAGGCGTCTTCACGCACTTCGCTTGTGCGGATGTGGAAGACATGAGCTTTACGGATGGCCAATATAAAAAATATGTCGAGTTTGTCGACCGACTGGAGCGAGAAGGGGTGGCGGTAGGCATCCGCCACGTATCGAACTCCGCCGGCATATTGGACGGGAATTACAAAGAGCAAATGGTACGCGCAGGGATTATCCTTTACGGAGTCGACCCGAACGGCGAAGTGGAGTCCGATGTAGACGCGGATACGGCGATGCGCTTTTGCGCAAAGGTCGCCTCCATTCGGACGATCCGGCCGGGGCAAGGGGTCAGCTATGGGCAAACATGGGTCGCCGATCGCGAAACGAAGATCGCGACCATCACCGTGGGCTATGCGGACGGGTACTTCCGCACCTTCAGCAATCGCTCGCAAGTGATCGTAAACGGGATCCCTGCACCGATCCGGGGGCGCGTGTGCATGGACCAATCGATGATCGACATCACCGGACGTGACGATGTGAAGGTGGGCGATACGGTCGTCCTATACGACAAGGCTTATCCCGAAACGACGCTCTATCATATGGCGGAACTGGCGGACACCATCGCATACGAGCTCTTTTGCGCGGTCAACCGTCGCGTGGTACGCGTATACACCCGTGGGGGAGAAGCGATCGAATCGGTGAATTATCTGTTAGCACAACCGTAAAACTATCGAATCGAATATCGAGGCGGATATCTCCCGATGGCGTAAATTTGTTGACAATCCAATCACCGCAAAGTTATAATATTTATAAGCTTTCCCGGCAGTGCACTCTATACGCTAGAGTTGACGAAGAATTTTAGTGTCCAAAGTGGCAAACCATTTCGTTTGCAGTTAGGGTGTGATAGGAATTGATTGTGAAGCGCGGAGACGTTTTTTACGCGGACCTGAACCCTGTCGTAGGTTCAGAACAAGGAGGTATCCGGCCGGTGCTGGTTATCCAAAACGATGTTGGCAACAAGTACAGTCCGACTGTCATCGTTGCCGCGATCACGTCACAGGTGAATAAAGCAAAATTGCCGACCCATGTGCAGATCGTTTCAACCGCTCACAGCCTGCCTAAGAATTCCGTTGTGCTATGTGAGCAGATCCGAACCATCGACAAAAAGCGGCTGCGGGAAAAGCTTGGGGGTATTGACGCTGAGAATATGCGAAATGTAA
>CAZFWK010000143.1:0-4494 GCA_964522555.1 uncultured Peptoniphilaceae bacterium
TTTTTACTGGCGAGAACACAAGTTCTTATGCCGGAAAAAATTGTGTTACCGGATGGTATTTCTCCGCTCGTCCAAACGGTATATAGTGAAAATCCTATCCTTCTTCCTGAGGAATTGATAGGGTTGTATAAACAGATGGAGGACGAACACAAAAACTTACTGGCGCTAAAAGAACACAAGGCAAAAGCATATCGTATTGAGTCGCCACAGGTTGCAAGTGTCGCAAGTAAACACAAATCCCTTATTGGCTGGTTAATGAACTCGACACCGATTGAGACAGAAGAGCGAGTATATGCGCAAGTTAGGGATTCACAAGAAACAATCGAAGTGATAGCATTGAAGAAATGTGGAGATGGCTATTGTCTTTTCGATTCGGAAGAGGATATTTCCTCTAAAGTAGGGGACTTCACAATCGCGAAGAAGATGGCGCAACAGACGGTTCGACTCCCAAGTCAGCTAAGTGCGATTTACCATATCGATTCGACGATCCAAGAACTGGAATCCATTCATGGTGCGAATTTTTCGAATTGGCATGACCAACCTTGGTTAAAGGGAGCTTTAGGTATTATCTTCGATGAAGAAGACAAAGTCGTATTAAACGGGTTTGTTCTCAGATATAATAAGAAATATGGATTAACCTATGAAAGGATGTGAGAATTTGGGAAAGTACAACTTATTAGACGAGCCTTGGATTTCGGTAATAGCAGATGAGAAGGGAGCGACGAAAGAGGTTTCACTAAAGGAAGTATTTGAAAATGCTCATTTGTATCAAGGGTTAGCTGGGGATACAACAACACAAGATTTCGCGGTCTTCCGGATGTTACTTGCGGTACTACACACGGTATTTTCGAGGTTTAATTCGGAGGGGCAGGAGTATGGATACTTTGAGTTAGACGACAGATGGAGGCAGGTGGATGAAATTTCCGATGAAGATGACTCGGAAGAATATGAACAAGAACTATACAATACATGGCAAGAACTTTGGGACAAGAAGGAATTTCCAGCAGTTATTGGAGAGTATTTAGAAAACTGGCGTGATCGATTTTATCTTTTTGATGATGAATATCCATTTTTCCAAGTGACTGCAAAGGATATTTCCCAAGACAGAATCAGTAAGACGAAAGCAAGTTCTATTTCAGGGAAAAATATCAATCGACTGATCTCAGAAAGTGGGAATAAAATTGCCTTATTCTCTCCTAAATACGGTGCCGATGAAAACAAAGAAAAGCTATCACCGGCTGCTATCGCTCGCTGGTTGATTGCGTTCCAAGGCTATACCGGCTTGTCGGACAAAGTAATCTTTGGTAAAGAAAAGTACAAGGCGTCCAAGGGTTGGCTATTTGATATTGGAGGAGTCTTTCCGGAGGGGGATACTTTGTATGATAGCCTTTTGCTCAATTGTGTGCTCGTTCACCCGGAAGCTGAGTTTCGAAATCAAATACAAAGACCTTCCTGGGAATTTAGTGGACGAAAAATTGTGGACGACTTGCTAGAATCAAAAATTGTCAACAATCTTGCTGAATTATATACGAACTGGAGTCGTGCGATTTGTATCGATTCGAATTTCGATTTTGATACAGCGTTTTCGTTTGAAATTGTTAAATTACCGGAAATACAACATGATAATCAGTTTCTGGAGCTCATGACACTATGGAGATTCAACGAAGCTGGAGAGAACAAAAATAAATATACGCCGAGAAAACATAGAGCGAATCAGGCTGTTTGGCGCTCATTTGGCTTAATCACTCTTTCGTATGAGTCTCAAGACAGTAAAGATCGGAAAACTCCACAAAGAAAACCAGGCATTATCGAATGGCTAAATAAAGTTAGTGAAGATATCGGTGACTTTATGGTTTCGCTCAGTGCTGTCAGTATGCAAGACGATGGTAACGCTACTTCATGGGTTCCGGTCGATGAAATCGTCGACTCCATTAACATACGGGATGCCATTCTCACCGATATACAAGACAACGGTTGGGTTCCACGTATTAACGATGTTATTGAAGAGACGAAAACAGCGATCGAATGGATTTACAAGAGCTTCGTAGCCGATGTTAAAGAAATTCGAAATTTGTCCGGAAATCAATTTGTAAACAGAAAAGTCGAAGAATTCTACTTTAATGTCGATCAACCTTTTAGAGACTGGTTGGCTTATCTTCAACCATATGACTCGAAGGATGAGAAAGTTTTTGAGTGGAGGAGAACGCTAAAACAGATTGCACTTCAGCAAGCAGAAAGTGTTTTGGTAGGAGCCGGTCCGAGAGACTACACGGGTATTACGAGAGAAGATAAGATAATGAACATTGCCACTGTTTATAATCGCTTTCGTTATCGTCTGAACGAAAAATTACCGTTGGGAGGAGGAAAAAAAGATGGAGAGAACGAATAACCGGAACACAGTTTTCCAAGTGGCGGGTCAAATCGTATCAGAATTGAACCATACATTGGATACTTCGTCGCACAGAGCAACGATGGCTAAATTACGCAATTCTATTGGTAAGCCACTCAGCGAAACGATCGAAATCTGGCCGCTTATTTTTGAGAAGTTTCCTGAAGATTTTTTAAGCGCTAGCGGAATCGCCACGGATCAAGAAAAGGCTATTCTCACAGCCTTGCAATTTTACGCATTGCACCAGCAAGGAAATCGGGCATCCGTTTCATTGAATGAAGCGACTGATAAATGGGAAAATATTGGCAACAGTCTTAGGTATCTACGCGACAAAGATTCTCTAGCAATTGACAGGAGGTTTAATACGATGATAACCTCGACTGATTTTGATGAATTAACTTATCATTTAAGGCAGCTCATCATGCTATTGAAGACCAAAGAAAATATTAAAGTAAACTATGCAAAGCTTGCAGATGACCTATATTGGTATCTGCGTGGAAATCAGGAAAGGGTGCGCATCCGTTGGGCACAGAGCTACTACAAAATGAAACTCACAGAAGAAAAAGGAGAGACTCAAAATGTTGACTAAAAATCGATTGTATTTGGACGTTCATGCAATTCAATCCGTACCCCCCTCTAATATCAACCGAGATGACACGGGTAGCCCTAAAACGGCATTATACGGTGGAGTCAGACGAGCGAGAGTTAGCTCACAAGCATGGAAAAAAGCGATGCGAGACTATTTTTATTGCAATAGTGAGCAAAAAAATGTAGGGGTACGCACACTAGAGATCATTCAATATGTAGCAAAACATATTCGTAACCTGGATTCGTCAAAAACGGATGAAGAGTCTATGAAGTTATCGGAGCAAATCATCAATACCGCGGGCGTCAAGACCAGTAACCAACGAGCAAAAGCCCTATTCTTTTTAGGAGAATATCAGGCTAAAGGATTAGCACAAGCTGCACTTGATGGTATAACGGATAAAGCAAGAGTACAGGAAATACTGCGAAGGGACCCCGCGATCGATATCGCGCTTTTTGGAAGAATGGTAGCAGATGACCCGTCTTTAAACGAGGATGCATCGTCACAAGTCGCACACGCTATATCGACACATGGAGTACAAACCGAGTTTGACTTTTACACTGCGATCGATGATTTATCACCAGAAGATAATGCGGGAGCCGGTATGCTGGGGACGATTGAGTTTAATGCGTCGACTCTGTACCGATACGCAAATGTATCGGTGCATGAACTATTTAGCCAATTGAAAAACAAGAAAGCGACAATCGATACTTTAAACTTGTTTGTTGAAGCCTTCTCAAATTCGCTTCCCACCGGAAAAATCAATACCTTTGCGAATCAAACCTTGCCACAGGCCATCGTTGTGGTTGTAAGAAGTGACCGACCTGTAAATCTAGTGAGTGCATTTGAAAAGCCCATCACATCTTCCGAAGGGTTTGTCAATAAATCCGTTGCTAAATTGTGCCAGGAACACAATAAAGTACAAAAATTTGTGAAAAAGGCGGAACTTACTATATTCTTATCTATGGATGAACTAGCCGACGATGAAGGAGTCGGGGAAAAAGTAGCGAACTTTAAGGAATTGCAAGATAAATTGGAAACTGCATTAGAACGGCTTATAACTGAAGAACAGAGAGACTAGTCGTGAAGACTTTATTGCTGAAACTGGCAGGTCCCCTTCAATCATGGGGGACAAGCTCCCATTTCGAGACAAGACAAACCGACTTCTATCCCTCTAAGAGTGCAATAATTGGGATGATTGCGGCAAGTATGGGATATCAGAGAAATGACGATGAAAAAATCGGTCAATTAAACGATTTAGATTTTGCCGTACGAATCGATCAACAAGGAAATTTATTACGAGATTACCATACAGCGAAGAAGTATAAAGATAACGGGCAAATTGAGAGAACGTATGTTACAAATCGGTATTATTTGGAAGATGCCGTGTTTGTATGTGCGATCGGTCATGAAAATCCTAATTGGATCGATGAAATTGCTGAGGCGTTACAAAGTCCGTACTATCAAACTTATATGGGAAGACGTTCACTCCCGGTTCAGGCGGATTTCTTTCTCGGAA
>CAZFWK010000144.1:0-4448 GCA_964522555.1 uncultured Peptoniphilaceae bacterium
AATGGTGCATCCGCATGTACTCGAAATGTGCGGGATCGACTCGAAGGAATACAGCGGGTTTGCTTTCGGGATGGGAATCGACCGAATTACGATGGTAAAGCACGGGATTCCGAATATCCGGCTTTTATACGAGAACGATCAACGCTTTTTGGATCAGTTTTAGGGGGGAATCATGCTATTACCAATTTCTTGGCTTAAAAAATATACGGAGATGGAATGGAGCGCGGTGGAATTCGCGAACGGAATCACGGATAGCGGTTCACATGTCGACTCGATTACCTCGTTAGGTAAACCGGTTTCGGGGATTGTGGTAGGCGAAGTGTTGTCGATCGACCCGCACCCGAATGCCGACCGACTGCGCATCGTACGCGTCGATATCGGAAAGGGAGAGCCGCTTGAGATCGTGACGGCGGCAACCAATGTAAAAGAAGGGTTCAAAGTGCCGGTCGCGGTTTCAGGGGCCGTTCTCGCCGACGGTACCGAGATTACGGATACGGATTTTCGCGGCGTGACTTCCCCGGGAATGCTGTGTTCCTTGGAAGAACTCGGGATCGCCGATAATGTCATACCAAAGGCATTTGCTGACGGAATCTATCTGACGAAAGAGGGAACACCCGGCGAAGCTTTCGAGAACGTGTTAGGGAGCCTGGACCCCGTTTTGGATATAGAGGTTACCCCGAATCGACCCGATTGCCTTTCGATCATCGGTATGGCGAGAGAGAGCAGCGCGACATTTGAAAAGCCGCTACACCTTCCTTCCGGAAGAGAGAAAGTCTCCGTGTCGGAGATCGGTGCGTATCTGAAGGATATCGTATTGGAAACCGAAGACTGCCTCCGCTATATGGGGCGAGTAATTCAAAATGTTACGATCGAGCCCTCACCCCAGTGGATGCAAAACAGCTTGATGCAAGCCGGGATGCGTCCGATCAACAATATCGTCGATATCACCAACTATGTCATGCTCGAAATGGGCTATCCGCTTCACGCTTTCGACATCGACACCGTCAAAGATAAAACGATTGTCGTACGCCATGCGAGAGAGGGCGAGGAGCTGCTACTGCTAAACGGTACGACCAAAGCTTTGATCAAGGAGGATCTGATCATCGCGGATGCAACGGATCCGATCGGTCTGGCGGGCGTGATGGGCGGCTTCGATTCGGAAATCACGGATCGTACGCAAAATATCCTGATCGAGTGCGCGGTATTTGACCGAGAAAATATTCGACTCGGGGCAAAGAGACACAATTTGAGGAGCGAAGCCTCCTCCCGTTTTGAAAAAGGTCTCTCGGTTTCGATGGTACCGGCGGTAATGGATCGCGTCTGTCAATTAGCGGAAGAGATCGGCGTCGGTTCGGTTGTTGCGGGAAGCGTGGACCGAGTCAATTACACGGAAGAGTCGGTCGAAGCGATCGCGGAAGTCGACCGCATCAACCATCTGCTCGGCACCGAGCTTTCGGCTGAACAAATGGTTTCGTTTCTCGAAAGACTCGAATTCGAAGTGAAAATAGACGGCGGAAATCTGATCGTTTCCGTACCGAATTTTCGCGGAGATGTCCGGATTGAGGCAGACATCGCGGAAGAAGTCGGTAGACTTTACGGCTTCTCCAATATTACGCCGCAACCGATCCTGGGCACGCTCTCGGAGGGAGGGAAGCTTCCGATCCGAAATGTAGAGGATGAAGCGCGTAAAATCCTATGCGGTTTGGGCTTTTCCGAAGCGCTGACTTATTCGTTCGTCAGCGAAAAGGGGTATGATCTCTTGCAATTGAACGAAGACGATCCCCTCCGAAATTCCGTGAAGCTTCTCAATCCTTTGGGAGAAGATTACAGTGTCATGCGCACGACGCTTCTACCGAACATGCTTCATATTTTAGAAAACAACGCGAAAAACGGACAAGATTCCGTCATGATGTTTGAGCTGGGCAATACCTTCTGGCCAAGCGATACACTGCTCCCGATCGAATCGCGCACGCTTTCGATGGGCGTATTTGCCGAAGAAGCGGATTTTTACACGATCAAGAGCGCGGTGTACACGCTACTTCAAGCACTCGGTATTACGGGCCTCTCCGTAGAAGAGTGCAAAGATTTGTCGTATCTGCACCCGGGAAGAGCCGCCTACTTATTCGCAGGCGACCAAAAGATAGGCGTGTTTGGACAGATCAGTTTTGAGGTAGCCGATCGGATCGATACAAGCGAAACTCTTTATATAGGCGAGTTCAATTTCGAAAAGATCGCTTCCCTGTACGACCGATCAAGATTGTACACCCCGATCAACCGCTATCCTTCCATGAAGAGAGACCTCGCTTTGGTAGTGGATCTTGCGATTCGAGCGAAAGATGTATTGGCGGTACTTTCGACCGTGGAGGAGCCGATCATTCAATCGATTCGCCTTTTTGACGTATATACGGGATCGCCAGTGCCCGAAGGAAAGAAGAGCATGGCGTTCCAGATCACCTATCAGGATGCGAACCAAACCCTAAAAGAAGAGGATGCTGCACGCGTACATGCGCTCTTACAAGAGACCGCGCAAGAAAAACTCGGAGCAGCCCTTCGCCAATAAAGACAGGAGCGTAGCATGGACCAGAAGATTGATGTCAAAATCGCAGGCTATCATCTGACGTTAAAAGCAAATGCTTCTCAGGAAGAGGCACTGCGGATTGCCCGCTATGTAGACGGGCAAATCACCAATGCATTGGATCACAACCCGAGATTGGGTGCGCAATTGGCCAGCATATTGGCATGCGTCAATATCGCCGGCGAGCTTTTTCAAACTCGAAAAGAACTCTCCGACCTGAAGGAAATCTCGCGAGAACCGATGGAGAACTTCGATGTGCTGTCGACGGAAAGAGATCAACAGATCGCACACAATCAGTCGTTGGAGAGAGAAATCAGTCGGTTGAAGGATGACTTGGTAAACTCACTGAACACAATAGGGGATATCAACAAGCGAATGACCGGTGCCGCACAAGAGAGCGACGAAGCAAAAGAAGCGCTGGCTGCAAAGCAACAGGAGATGGCGCGCATCGAGCAATCGCTGGCCCACATGCAACAATCCTTAATCGATATCACGAAAGAGAATGCGGAGTTGAAGAAATCCATCGTCTATAATAAGGGATCCGAGAATGCGTAATCCCGAAATCTTAGCCCCCGTCGGCAACCGTGCCATGCTGGATGCAGCGTTGGCAGCGGGTGCCGACGCGGTTTATTTGGGGGGTAAAGTCGGAAGTGCAAGAGCCTTCGCTTCGAATTTCGACGACAGGGAGCTTGAAGAAGCGATCCGAATCGCGCATTTGCATGGAACCAAAGTCTATCTAACCATGAATACGCTCGTAAAAAACGACGAGATGGCGGAATTGCTTTCATTTGCCGAAACGGCATGGCGTGCGGATGTGGATGCGGTGATCCTACAGGACATCGGCTTGGCTAAGCACCTTCGAGAGAAATTCCCAGACCTCGGCCTGCATGCGAGCACGCAGCTCAATGTACATTCCCTCGCGGGTGTTAAGATGATGGAACAGTTGGGCTTTGAGCGCGTGATCCTAGGTAGGGAAACTGCACTTTTCGAAGTCGAGCGGATTCGCAAATTTTCACGCATGGAGGTTGAACTCTTCGTGCACGGATCGTTATGCGTATCGGTGTCGGGGCAGTGCTTATTTAGCAGCTTGATCGGAGGAAGATCCGGAAACAGAGGGCGTTGCGCACAATCGTGTCGGAAAAACTATCGCACCGTTTTGCCGGATGGGAAGCTTTCGGAAGAAGATTCGATTCTGGGACTTCGCGACCTAAACACATTGGCGAATATGGAATTATGGAGTAAGCTCGGAATCGCATCGCTAAAAATCGAAGGCCGCATGAAAAAGCCGGCCTATGTATATGCGGTTACGAAGATGCTCCAAAATGCGCTCAAAGGAGAACCGATCACACAGGATTTGCAAGATGTGTCGAGCCGTGCCTTTACGAAAGGGTTCACATTAGGTGACTTCGGGCGTTCGGTGACACAGACGAGCCATACCCCGAAAGGAACTCGCGTGGGTCGGATCGAAAAAGTTGCCTCCGCAACGGTGTTGATCGCGGAAGCGGCCGTTCGACCGAATGATACGCTTCACGTGACCACCGCGAAAGGCAAGATCCTGCCACTGACCATGACGAGAGCCATAGCCATCGGAGAGCGAATGCGCCTGGACTCCGTTCCGGACGCACAACCCGGATCGTATGCGTACCGGGTGTTCGCCGACCGGGCGGATCTGGAATTGCAAGAGGCGCTGGAACACACGAGACTATCCTTACCCTTACACTTTACAGTGCGAGGCTCTATCGGGGAGCCGTTGGAACTCACCGCTTCGAGCAAGGATGCGTCCGTGCGAGTGCAAACGCAGAGTCTTTGTACTATTGCTCAAAAGCAACCGATCTCCGCAACGCAGATCGAAGAGAAGCTGTCGAAAGTCGGA
>CAZFWK010000145.1:0-1434 GCA_964522555.1 uncultured Peptoniphilaceae bacterium
GTCGCACTTATGGACATCCCCTGACTCCGTCACTTACGTACGTTTATGCCAATATATCATTGGCAATTGTTATACATGAACAAACGGTTGTCATCACTCTATGACCACATCGCAAGGTGTGGTCATTTTTATGCGAATTTTTCGAAAGTTGACTTGCATCAAGTGCTTATCGTGTGAAATGGGGTAGTATTGATATATCGGAGGTAGATAGAATGGATAGAGAACGGGAAAACGCATTACCGCATATGGACTCGATGGGTGTGAGGGAGCTGACTTCCTACATTCGTTCGGAACATCACCAAAAAGAGCGAGAACTCTTTGAAGAGATCGACGTACTCATCGGGCGTGTCTTGCTGGCACACTATGTGACCCATAGCGACCAAATGGTCCCCTTGTTTGAAAATTATTCCTTGCTTCGCAGCAAGCTACTCCTTCACTTTGCGAAAAAGGAAAAGAACATTTTTTTAACCCTAAAACAAACGGCGAACGAGCCGGTGGCAGACGGGCCGTTCCTCGATGAAATCTTGGCGGATCACCGAGACATGCGGGAAGTCATGGCGAAGATGGCGCAAATCTCGAACGATTACACGGCGCCGGATGACGGTTGCGGCACGTATGACCTCATGATGGAAAAGCTGAAAGAACTCGTATCAGATGTCGAAGTATTATTCGATATCGAAGAATTTACTCTTTTACCAAAATATAAAGGAGAACTTCAATGAAAAAGCTGATCAAAAACAATGTTTCCTGGGTCGGAAAGATCGATTGGGAACTGGAATCCTTCCACGGGGACGACTACTCGATTAACAACGGCTCCAGCCAAAATGCGTATCTGATCGAAGAAGAGAAGACGGTCCTGATCGATACGGTGTGGAAGCCGCATGCGGATGATTTCGTGTCGAATCTGGAAAAGGAGATCGACCTGAAGAAGATCGACTTCATCGTAGTCAATCACGGCGAGGTCGACCACTCCGGTGCGCTACCCGAGCTTCTCGATAAAATTCCGGGCACCCCGCTCTACTGCACGAAGTCGGCGGTGGATTCGTTGACGGGGCAGTATCACCGACCCGACTGGAATTTCCAGGTCGTCAAAACCGGCGACAGTGTCGACATTGGAAACGGAAAGAAACTCGTTTTCGTAGAAATGAAAATGCTGCATTGGCCGGACAGTATGGCAACCTACATGACAGAGGATAATATTCTATTCTCGAACGACGCATTCGGACAACACTTTGCGGTGGCCGAGCTCTTCAACGACAAAGCGGACGCTTGTCAGCTGATGGAAGAGGCGATCAAGTACTATGCCAATATCCTCAATCCGTTTTCGATGCTCGTAAAGAAAAAGATCGAAGAGATCCTCGCGATGAACCTCACGATCGACATCATCGCAACGAGCCACGGTGTCATCTGGAGAGACGACCCGCTTCAAATCGT
>CAZFWK010000145.1:1444-4391 GCA_964522555.1 uncultured Peptoniphilaceae bacterium
ACAAATACTACGAGTGGTCGCAAAACTACAAGGAAGACCAAATCACGGTCGTATACGATACGATGTGGGAAGGCACGATGAAACTCGCGCATGCCGTTGCGGAAGGTATAGCCGAGGCGTCGCCCGATACGCGCGTAAAGATCTACAATGTCGCCAATATCGACAAGAACGACATCATGACCGATGTGTTTCGCTCGAAAGCAATCGCGGTAGGCTGCCCCACGGTCGGTTCGAATATCTTAAGCGCGATGAGCGGATGGCTGACTTTCCTCGAAGAGCTGAAGTTCAGAGAGAAGAAGGCAGGCGTATTCGGGTGCTACGGATGGAGCGGCGAGTCCACCAAGCTGCTTCGTGAAAGGCTGGAAAAGTCCGGTTTTGAAGTTTTGGGGGACGACTTGCGTTGCCATTGGAACCCGAGAGAAGAGCAGCTGGACGAAGCAAGAGCGCTCGGCGCCACACTCGCAAAAGCATAAACTCACAAGAGACCGAAAATCCGGTCTCTTTTTTTGCGCGTTCTTCTAGCCGTAGTCCCGGCTCGAATTTAGAACAATGGAAACGCCTGTCTCGCACTAGGCTATAATCAGTTCTTATCATAACCATGAAATATCACAATTGTACATTGGTGAAAAAGCTTGTTAACATAAACATATATCAGATTGAGGGAGGAACAACATGAAAAACAAACGTTTATTGGCTTTACTCCTCATCTTCGCGATGGGAATTTCTGCTGCTTGTACACCTTCACAAAGTGCTACGGAAGCACCGGCGACGGAGGCGGTCGTGGAAGCGACGGAAGCTGTGGCGACCGAGGCTGAAACAGAAGCTGCGACCGAGGCAGCACAAGATCCGGCGGATCTGCCGACTCTTGGAATCGGCTACATGTTTAGCAATCACCAAACTCCGCTGATCGTAGCTGCTGCCAAGAATGAGGATTTTAAAACGGAAGGCGCATACTTAAAAGAGGTTCTGCCGAGAGAAAAGTACATACTCAATGACGGCGAGAAGGATGTCGCCAATATCGATGTAGTCGTGGCGGAAAATGGCGGAGAGGTCATGACGATGCTTACCCAAGGGCAATTGCAATTGGGAATCGCATCGATCGGGCTGCCCCTCACGACGATCGATAAGGGCCATGAGATGCGAGTCTTGGGGCCGATCCACACGGACGGGATCGCGCTGGTCATGGAAAAAGACTCGCCGCTTAACAATTTTGACGATTTCGTCGGTTTTGTAAAAGAGAAAGAAGAGCCGGTAAAAGTGGGCTACCATTCGCCGGCCAACGCACCGGTCATCCTGTTCGAAAAGGCTACTACGGAATACGGGCTGAAAGTTACGGAAAGCCCCGAAGAGGTCGATGCGGATATTCTCCTGATCAACTTAAAGGGAACCGCCAATCTGATCCCGTCGCTGCTCGCGAACGAGGTTGACGCGTTTATCGGACCGTCCCCCTTCCCGGAGCTTGCGAAAGTGGAAGATACCGGAAAGATCATCTTCGACTTGCGAGATCTGCCGCCTAGCGGACAATGGCACAACTTCCCGTGCTGCGTATTCTCTGCGAACAGCGATGCGCTCGCAGCAAACCCTGCTGAAATCGAAGCTTTCTACGAAGTGTTGACTACCGCTGCGAACTTTGCAAATGCCAATAAGGATGAAACCGGGTTGATCGTTTCCGAATGGATGGGCGTCAACGAAGAAGCGGCAAAGAACACCATCACACATTTCACCACCGATGCAGATGATAATTGGATGAAGAATGTGGAAGTAACATTTGACTCGCTACAAGCGACCGACAAATTTGAAGGATCCTTAAAGGATAAGTCCTTTGGTGAGATCAAAGATCAAGTCATCGACCTTACGATCGAACAAAAGGTCGTCAAGTAAGCACAATACGAATAAGAGTTGTGGTCTTCGTGTATATTTCCGGAGACCTCTTTTGCGATTCATTCGGGAGGGACTATGCGAAACGGAAAACTTTGGGAACGATGGCTGCCTTTTGTGCTGCCCGTGCTCTTTATTGTAGGATGGGAAGTGCTGGCACGCATGGTAGACAATCGGATCGTGCTGCCCTCTTTTACCCGCGTGATGGGGATTCTTCTTAGGCCAAATGAAAACCTGATCAGCATCGGGACTTTGTATAAGAACACGTATGTAAGCTTGGTGCGGGTGTTTATCGGGTACTTCGCAGCGGCGCTGGTCGCGATCCCACTGGGCATTGCGATCGGCTATTCGAAATTTGCGAATCGTCTGCTTTCTTTTTTCGTGAACTTATTTCGTCCGATTCCGCCACTTGCCTGGGTGCCATTGGTACTCGCTTGGTTTGGGATCATGAGCTTTGCTACGATTTTTGACATCCACGTGAAAGACCCCAATTATCTGATGTTAAACGGGATCAAAATCTCGATGGTCTTTATCATTTTTATGGGCGCGTTCTTCCCGATTTTAACGAATACGACTTTCGGAATTCGAACGGTCAGGCAGACTCTGATCGACTCGGCGCGTACTTTGGGTGCCACGCAGGGCGATATTTTCAAAAAAGTGTTGATCCCCGCGGCGCTCCCCTCGATCGTGACCGGGATGCGTGTAGGGCTTGGTGTCGCGTGGATGTGCCTCATCTCCGCGGAGATGCTACCCGGTAGCATCTCGGGTGTCGGGTATATGATCACGCATGCCTATCAGGTGACCCGGATCGATATCGTAATCGCGGGAATCATCGCAATCTCTCTGGTAGGGGCGATCTTTGAATTTCTCTTCCAATGGATCGACAGACGATTCTTCCGATGGCAAAAAGCCGGATCGGATCCCGATTAGTCAAGGCTATACTTACACGCCTCCATAAGGGGGATACAGATTGTTGACAGAGGAAAACGAACTGAATGGTTTTGCATAAACCGTGACTCCGTCAGGGGAGTCCAACGCGCTCCAGCTTCGACTTCGTCCTCTCGATCGA
>CAZFWK010000146.1:0-4382 GCA_964522555.1 uncultured Peptoniphilaceae bacterium
TCGCACTTATGGACATCCCCTGACTCCGTCACTTACGCTACGACCTACTCAATGCGTGATTTGCAATTGATATTCATGAACTAGGAGTTTGTCAATGCTCTGAATCGACCCAAATTCAGGTCGTTTTCTTTCGTTACTCCTTAAAATAGGCTTCGATCCCTTGGACCATTCCGTCGATCAATTTCTGTTGGTATGTCGCGTTCGACAAGTTCTTGTCTTCTGTCGGGTTGGTCATATAGCCCATTTCGACGAGGACGACGGGGACGGTGCTCCAGTTGTTGCCGCTCATGGTGTCGGTCTCCCAGATGCCGTCGTTTGCAGCACCGGTTGTTTTCAGCATGTTTTGGAGCAGGAGCTCGGCGAGCTTTCGGTTCTTTTTATAGTTTTCCGTATTGTACTTCGAATTTTCCATGCCGATCACCATCAGGATGCCTTCTTTCGCAGCGCTTGCCGCGCCGTTTGCGTGCATCCGCAAGAAGATGTCGGCTTTCTTCTCCGCGGCCATCTTCGCGCGTTCCACATTGCTGATGTCGACGTCGTTTGTCGTTCGGGAATAATAGACGGTATAACCCCGCTTCTCCAGTTCCGCCCCGAGCTTGAGCGATACTTCCAAATTCAGGTCGTATTCGGCGCGTCCGGTGGAAACGCCTTTCGTTCCGGCGGACACTTTCGCTTTCTTCTCGGTTGCACCGGGGCCGACGGGTTCGGTGTCGGTGTTTGCCTTGGCTTGATGGCCGGGGTCGATGAATACCGTCTTTCCGTTTTGCTTGCTTGTACGCAAGTCCCCAAGTCGATCCGCGACGGATTTCGATACACTCGACTCTCCGCCGATGATGACGATCTCTTTGATCGCATGGTTTTTGATATAGTCTGCCGTTTCGCCCGGCAGGCGATCCTTTTGCGTAAGTAGGAGTACCGCATTTTTGTTTGCGACGAGAGCGGCTGCGGATAGCGCGTCGGGGAAGTTTTCTCCGCTCACGAGCACCACGGTATCAATCGTCTTTCCGGTTTTACTCGGGTACTGATTCGCGACTGCTACCGCCGTTGCGTAGCGATTTTCTCCTGCGATCCGGTTCGGGGAATTTCCCGCTACGGCTGCTTTCCCGCCGATTACGACCGACCGATTTACGGCGTCGCTCGGTAGGGCCAATGTCAGCAGATTCATCGCACCGCCTGCTCCCTTGGTTTGCGCTACAAAGGGGGCTGCCGTCAGCGCATCTGCAAAGCCCGTTCCGCTTACGTAAGTGTAGCTCGCCGCTTGGGCTTGCTCCAGCTTTTGCCTCACTTCTCCGATTCGGTCGGCCGTACGGTAGCGGTCGGTTCCTGCGATTCGCAAAACCGTGCTGATCTTCGCGAGTTCCTTTTCCACTTCTTCCGTTACGGAGGCGGTACCGCCCAATAGATACACGGTTTTCACCTTTAAGCGCTTTAATTCCTCTTTTACGGCTTCCGGTACTTCGTTTTTTTCGACCAGCAGCAGGGGTCCCTTTACCTGCACGGCCAGCGTTCCGCCTACCAGCGCATCCGGGTAATTCGTACCGTTCGCAATGACCGCGGTGTCCGCTGCGGAGAATGTCGCTTTCCCGGCGGCGATGGCGGTCTCGATGCGATTGGCGCCGCTGATCCGCGTGACCTTCGGCGCATCCGCAAAGGCGAATGTAGGCATTAGAATACTGATCAATAAGCTGAGTGCCACAAGTGGGGCAATTTTTCTCATTTTTTTACTTCCTCTACGATTTGTTCGAGTATTTCTCCTACACTACCCTGAATAAACAGGTCTGTAATGCCCTCTTCCGTGAGTCGGGTGGGGTTGATATTGATCTCGATGATCTTTGCTTTGTTTTTTCGTTTCGCAAATCCCGGGAGATTTGCCGCCGGGTTTACCGTAGCGGAGGTCCCGCAGATCAGGAGCAGGTCGCTTTTTAGCGCTTCCTTCCGACTTTTTTCCGCCGTATCGCGCGGGATCGGCTCGAGAAACAGGACTACATCCGACTTGATCGGCGAATTGCAGTTCTTACACAAGGGCGGGAGCGCATCGTTGTCGTACAGCGCGTTCATATCGTATTCTTCCCACTCGGCTCTCGTGCCGCATTCCAAGCAGCGGAACTTGCGGTAATTTCCGTGATACTCAAAAACTTCTTTCGAACCCGCGACGGTATGCAGATTGTCGATATTTTGCGTGATCACCGCCTTCAGTAGCCCGAGCTCTTCCAGGTGTGCCAATGCCAAGTGCCCGCGGCTTGGGCTGTATTGCGAGAAGTCGCCTCCTTTTCGTCTATTTTCCGTAATCCGCTTCCAATATAGAGCGGGGTCCTTCTGAAACTCTTCAAATTGCTGATACGCGCGCTTTTCCGCTTCCGGGTCCGTCGTCCAGATTCCGTTTTTCCCGCGATAATCGCGGATTCCGGATTCCGTGGAAAGGCCCGCACCGGTCAGGGCGATCGCATGGTTGGATTCTTTAATCGCCTGTGCGGCTTGTTGGATCAATTCTTTTTGTGTGACTTCCATAGACTCTCCTTTGTTCTTCTACTCGGACGGTTCCTGTAAGATCGCGTGTACGGCGATCCGCATTCCGTCGTCATTGGGTGTACAAGTGGATAGGGTCAGCACGCGACGGGCTCTGCTCGGGTCTATTGGAAACTCCGTTTCGGTGCTTTCTTTTGTATTGCGTAAAAAATTCTGCCACGCGGCGGCATCGGGGAAGTACGCGTCCCGATACGGTTCATCCTCAGGTACGGAGGACACCGCGTACACGAGGTAGCGGTCGATTCCGCCTTCTCTTGTGATGGCAATCTCTACGGTTTCCCCTTCGTAGGATTCCTTTCTGAGATCGCTTAGATTATGAAACATCGTTCCGTCTTTCATGTGGTGCCCGTATAATACCGTGTTCCGATCGGAAAAGTCGGCTTGGTTCGCATAGTCCATGTAGATCGTACCGGCTATGCTGTACTCGCCTTCCATGCTTTGGAACAAGTATTCGTCGTTGTCGACTCCTTGGACGATCGGGTAATGGATGCCCAGTGCTTCGATGTCAATATACCCGACCGCGTCCTTATTCATACCCTTTAATAGGTTGATTACGCGGTTTGCGGTGTCTACAGGGTCTTCTTTCGGAGCAGTTGTGGCCCCTTTTTCCTCGGTTTGGGCGGTGCTTTTCACTTGCGCTTCTTTCACCGCGGTTTCGATTCGGTCGTATGCGCTCTTGCTGGTTTTCGTGTCCCAAAGATAGCGTCCGATATTCACCAGTTGCCAAAGAATGACGGCGATCAGGATCACTTCTATGAGTAATAAAAACGGATTTCCTTTTCTTTTCCCTTGCTTTGACATAGTCTCCCAACTTTCCTTTGGAGTATTTTATCACAACGATACTTTTTCTATGTTACAATACATCTATGAAATTTTTTTATAGGAGGTTACCGTGCGCACATTAAAAAAGGCCTTCCCTTATACGGTGCCTGTGATGCTGGGCTATATCGTGCTCGGCTTGGCCTATGGCTTATTGGTCGCGGAGACGGGGCTCCCCCATTGGGTAGCGCTGATCACCGGACTTTTTGTATATACCGGCTCCCTGCAATTTGTGATGGTCAGCATGTTGGCGGGTCCGGTTTCGTTGTTGAGCGTAATCGCCATCGCGATCTCCATGAACACGAGGCATATCTTTTACTCACTGGGCGTACTTCGCGCGTACCACGGCTCGGGTGCGATCAAACCGTACTTGATCCACTCTCTGTCGGATGAAACCTTCGCACTGCTCGTTTCGCTAAAAGTGCCCGACGGGATGAACCCCCACTCGTTTTACTTGGGTGTGAGCTTTCTAAACCAAATGTACTGGGTGATGGCGAGCTGGGCGGGTGCGCTTTTGGGCACCATGCTCGCGATCAATATGCGCGGTTTGGATTTTGTACTGACCGCTCTTTTAGTGGCGCTGTTTACCGAGCAGTGGCTCACCACAAAGGATCATCGCCCGGCGCTCACGGGGATCTTCGTTACGACGATCTGCGTCATTCTCTTTGGAAGGACGAATTTTATCTTGCCTGCGATGGGTCTGATTTTGGTCGTTCTTTTTGCGATGCGCGCGTCGATCGAAAAGGAGGCTGCGTAATGGAGTCCTTCTGGCCTGTTTTTTTTATTTGCATGGTGATCACGTACACGTCTCGCGTACTTCCATTCTTGGTCTTTCGAAAAGGCGAGTTGCCGGGGCCGTTCGCGTACTTGGGCACGGTGCTTCCACTGGCGATCATGGGGCTTTTGGTGGTCTACGCGCTGCGCGTCATCCGTCCGTTTACGTTCCCTCACGGCTTTCCCGAACTATTCGCTTCCGCTTGCGTCGTTTTCATCCATGTGCGAAAAAGAAATATGATGGTTTCGATCCTTGGAGGGAC
>CAZFWK010000147.1:0-294 GCA_964522555.1 uncultured Peptoniphilaceae bacterium
TGATGTCTTCGATTCCTCGTTCTGCTAGCTTGCGATCCAATTCGGCTTTTAATTCTTCACTTCTGGCAGAGGTACACCCGGTACCTCCGCAGATCAAAAGTTGCATGCGTTGATTCATCATTTCGCCTCCTATCGATCCAAGTAGGCTTCGACAGGCGTATGCCCTTCGATATGCTTCTCGACGATTTCCAATACCTTCTTCGCATTCAATTCCACATACACGCTCCCTCTGCCATTGGGTTCAATTACTTTTGCCGCGCGCGGAAGATTGGTTTCCAATCGATCCACCCCGAT
>CAZFWK010000147.1:304-4365 GCA_964522555.1 uncultured Peptoniphilaceae bacterium
AAACATGATCCAGCTTTTTTTCTACGATCGGATCGAGAAAAGAGTGCAGCAGATCGATTCCTCCCTCTTCTTCCCCCAACAAAACGAAAATATCGGTCGTCTCGCTCGTCGCCTCTCCCAAGACCCGTAATCGAATCTCGGGCAAAAGACTCTCTTGCAAGTGTTCAAGTTCTTCTTTCGAACGGATCATATGTGCACCTTCTCTTCTCTGTATTGTTCCAAGAGCCCCTTTACATCTTTCGGATCGACGTGTCCGTAAATTTTATCGTTTACTGTAAGTACAGGAGCCAACCCGCAAGCGCCAAGGCATCTCACTTCCCTAAGACTAAACAAGCCGTCTTCACTCATACCGTCCTCGTTCACCTTCAACTCGGTTCTCAGTTCCTTCAGTACCGCAGCGGCCCCTCGTACAAAGCATGCCGTACCCATACAGATACTCACTTTGTACTTTCCGCTGGGCTTCTCCGAAAAATAGGAGTAGAAGGACACGATCCCGTTGATCTTCGCTGCCGGTAAGTCAACCGCTCGAGCCACATACAGTTGCACTTCTTTCGGCAGAAACCCGAAAATCGTTTGTGCTTCGTGAAGGATCCGAATTACATCCTCCTTCGGATCCTCACAGGATCGAACAAACGCATCCAACTTTCGGTATTTCGCTTGTTCAAGATCCATTGCAGCTTTTTCCGCTGTTTCCATAGAGACCTCCTAAAAATTTATTTCGCTATCAGAAGCAAGTCCGCGCGTAAATCCTCGATATCCTGCTTTTGATGAGTGGAAAAAATAAGGGTGCGATCTTCTAAGTGTTCCAGAATATAGGAAATCAAGACATCCCTACTATCGGTATCGAGCCCCTGAAACGGCTCGTCAATCAAAACAAAATCCGATTCATACAGCATCGCTCGGGCGGTAGACACCTTTCTCTTCATGCCGCCGCTCATTTGCCCGATCGAAAGGGTCGGATCCGGTATTCCTAAATCATGTAAATGCGCTCGAATCAACTCTTCCGAGCGATTCGTCACACATCGAAGATTCGCCAATGCCGATATCGGGAGTAGCCGATGCTCTTGGAACACCAAAGAAACACGCTCCGGTCTTGTAATGGACCCCGCTTGCGGATCCAGAATCCCCGCTAACAAATGTAAAAGGGTCGTTTTCCCAAATCCTGTCGGTGCCATTATTCCCGTACGGCTTCCTTGCTCGAAAGATAAGTTGAGATTCGTAAATATCTGCTTCGATACGTATGCAAAAGACAAATCCTCTACCGTAATCTTCATAATTTCTTCTCCGGCGTGATCCTCATGAGTAATGCTAGGATGGCTTTTTCGCAAACGAAACTGAATAACACGATGAGAACTGTCCACGCTAAAACATCTTTCGTTTCCAGTAAAATCTTTGCGCGATTCAATTCATTTCCCATCGTAAGGGGTGCCTTTGCAATCACCTCAGCCGCGACCCCCGCTTTCCATGCCATACCGGTTGCCATTTTGAAAGCCGTCTGAAGGTGAGGCCGGAGTGCCGGAATGTCATAGTATCGAATCCTTTTTGAAAAAGGCACTTGATACACCTGAAGCATCTCAAGCAAATTGGGATCCCGTAACGTCAACCCGGAAAGCAGATTTTCGTAGAAAACCGGCACCGATATGAGAAAGGCAATCCAAACCGATAATCGGGCAACGCCTATGCTCATGAGCAAGAGTACGATAAATGATGCGATCGGAACCGCTCGAATGGAAGACAGTAAAGGTGCAATCATTACTGACACCGTTTTCCAACGATAAGATGCGATCCCCAATGCGGAACCGATTGCAAATGCAAGTAACAACCCGCTCACAATGCGCCTGAGTGTAACGAGAATAAGTAACCAGCTCTCAGACCGCCCCGCCAGTTCGATCGTACGCAAAAAAACTGTGATCGGTCCTTCCAAAATAATCGGTTGATTCATCCGTATCGCCGCGATCTGCCATAGCGAGAGCCAAAACAAGACCGCAAAAAACTTTTGTAACCGATTACCGGAAGTAGAATTCATCATCCGGAACCGTTCCGCCGACTGACTTCGGATCCTGTTCCCATAGAACCTCCAAGAACCCTTGAACCGCTTCTTTCATCTTGTCCCCCGTAATTATGACCAAAGGCATTTCGGGAATTGCTTTCGCCGCAATCGGCGCCTCGACAATTTCCAAGTTTCCGATCATTTCGCCCGCATCTTTCGGATTCGCCTTCACAAACTCAACGGAAGTACGATAATCTGCCAAAAACTGTCTCACCGCTTCTTCATTGTTAGACGCGAATTCACTCCGAACCACGAAAACGCCCGTCACAAATTGCCCTTTTAAGCCGCTTGTTTCCCAAGCTTCCGTTAGATCGATCACAGACTGAAGTCCCTCCACTTTTCCGAGAGCTGCCGTCGCAAATGGCTGTGGAAGGATCGCGATTCCACCGTCCTTCGCTAAGTGTGCGACCACCTCTCCCGGCTCCGACTTCCATTCAATCTGCAAATCCGTATCTGCAGACAATCCGTACTTCTCTAATATCGCGCGTAAACTGAACTCGGGAACGGTTCCCTGTCCGGTCATCATGATTTCTTTCCCGATGAGATCGGGCACGCTCTCTATCCCGACACCGGTATCAAGAACTCGTAGTACCCCCAATGTGTTGACTGCGATTACGCGGACCCCCCCGCTCGTCTTCCCGTACAAATTAGAGGCTACATTTACGGGAAGTGCTGCAATCTCGACTTCCTCTTGTAACAATTTCGGGACGATCTCATCCGCAGAAGTTACAATTTCAAATTCGTACATCGACTCATTCTTATCCCTTTCATCGTGAATCAACTTGGCCATTCCCATCGAGGTAGCGCCTTTCATTCCGGCTACACGTAACACATTCGATTTTGTCAATTCAGTCGATACCGCCTCAGTCGCTACTTGTGTCTCCTTCTCCGAAATCGATTGCTCAGTTACTTCATGAGTATTCTCGTTGTCTTGTGTACAAGCACTCACGAATAACAAACACAAAAGCAACAATAAATAAATTCGTTTATTCATTCCGCCTCTCCTTTTCTTTCTACATTACGAACTATTTTCGGTTTGAATGAAATATCTTGTCAATTTGATTATAACACTTTTTAACGCATATTAAAACGATCATATCGAAATTACGCTTGACATTTGCTTCAAATAATACAGTCAGCATGGGCTTTTCATCGTCATTTAAGCAAGGCTTAAATGTATATTATCTCGTTATATGGATTTGTTTTCACACGATATTGTCATGACGTTTTAATCAATAGTCATGCCCTCGAAAACAATTTCGATATCGATATACTAATCATATTTAGTATTAATGAATATTTAATACACTCTAAAAAGACAGGCATTCAACTCAAAAAGACCCTATATCCATTGAAAACAACGAATATAGGGGTCTTATTACTTCCGATTTCTCGACTCATATTGCGAAAACTCCCTGTTCCAAAGAAAACGAAAACTTACCGTTTCTGATTCACAATCCTAATTGTACTCATACTGAAATATTGCGAGCGCAATCTTCACCGTTTTAGTCCGAAAAGTTGGTGGGCGATTTTTTGTATATTCCCCTAACTCGGTATTGAATGAACGTTGGGAGTGTCGAACCCTTTTGCAATACATGAAAAGGCGAAGGAGAAAAATGTATTTTCGATCGGTTCGAAGCAAGATCGGATTCATAGTAACCGAAAATACGACATACCCCGGAGCAAGTCAACTCTCCTCTTTGCAACGCAATTCCTTGAAAGCGAGTATTTCTTAATGAAAGGGAACCGTCCGAAATCAAAACTCCGTCGATGATGGTTTCGTTCGGAGCTTTAATCGCGAGATTTCCGGTAATGTCTAAATAAAGAGGCGAGGATCTGGCAATCCGCAAGTCTCTGAAATCGGGCGGTGGCGGCTCCGTTACAGGCTCTGTCGCTGGCTCAGTCACAGGTTCTGTCGCAGGTTCTGTTGCAGGTTCCGTCTCGGGTTCTGTCTCCGGTTCTGTCTCCGGTTCTGTCTCCGGTTCTGTCTCCGGTTCTGTCTCCGGTTCTG
>CAZFWK010000148.1:0-4352 GCA_964522555.1 uncultured Peptoniphilaceae bacterium
GTGTAGGGCAGATATGAAACGATAATGGGCACTAGCATTTGCATTCCTCCTGTCTTTCAACTATAATACAGCCATAAAATAGTTAAGTCAAATTGAAATGATCGCAGTATCGTTTCAATTAATTTGAAGTATTGGAGGTGCACGATGAACTTAAAGTATCTGAATACCTTTCGGGTGATCGTAGAAGAAGGGGGCTTTTCCAAGGCAGCCGAACGGCTGAACTACACGCAGTCGACCATCACTTTCCAGATCGCACAACTGGAGGAAGAGCTATCCACCCACCTTTTTGAGAAAATCGGAAGGAAGATGATGCTCACCAAAGCGGGAGAGCAACTCATCCCCTATGTGGATGAAGTGATGAATTCGGTCGAGCGACTGCGAAATTTTGAAGACGATCTCGCAGCATTCCAAGGGGATCTTCACATTGGGGTCGGCGAGACGCTTTTATGCTATCGTATGCCGGCCTTATTGAAAGAGTTTCACAAGCGGGCACCGAAAGCGCGTCTCTTTCTGCGCTCGATGAACTGTTACGATATCCGCGATGAATTGGTTTCCGGCGCGCTGGATATCGGCATTTTTTATGGCGATGTCGAAGGCTTTGGAACCAGCCTTTCAACCTATCCGATCGAAACATGCCCTCTGTCACTTGTCGCATCCCCCGAACTAAAATCGAAGTATCCCGATTTTGTCACGCCCGATCAGCAGATCCCGGTCCCGTTTATCATCAATGAACCGAATTGCGTGTTCCGACAGATCTTCGAGCAGTATCTACGAGAGAAGTCCATCCAGCTCGACCATACGATCGAGCTGTGGAGCATCCCTACGATCAAGAACCTGGTGGAAAACAATGTCGGCGTCTCATACCTTCCCCGCTTTTCGGTTCAAGAAGAGCTCTTGAACGGTTCTTTGGTCGAAATCGAGACCGAGTTAACGAACACCACGATTTCGGCCGTTTGCGGGCACCACAAAAACAAGTGGGTCAGTCCGCTGATGCAATTGTTTATCGACGGTTGCACAAAGCAAGCGCTGCTACACTCCTAGAATCGTAAATTAGTACTTTTTGCCGTGCACACACTACACCTTTGTATGAAGCAAGGTTCGGATCTCGTGTTGGAGTTCGCCGTGTTTGGCGGGGGTTCTTTCCCTAGGGATTTCCACCGGCGGGTGGAAAGTGGCGGGCTGATCGGCGGAGAGTACGTACACGCGGTCGGAAAAGTGGATCGCTTCGTCGATATCGTGTGTCACCAGGAGTGCTGTTAAGTTTAGCGTCCGGATGATCTCTTGCAGCCATTCGGTAAGCTGCTCTCTTGTGATATCGTCGACGCCAGCAAAGGGTTCATCCAAAAGCAGGAGGTCGGAGCCGTACACCCAAGTCCGAAGAAGGGCCACGCGCTGCCTTTGGCCGCCCGACAGCTGGTGCGGATACCGATCCGAGAGCCCCGCAAGGCCAAAGCGTGCCAAGTCCTCTTCTTTGACCTGCTTTCTCGCTTCTTCGGCGCTCATTCCGTTTAAGCGAAATGGTAGGGCGATATTGTCGATCACGCGCTTCCAGGGCATTAAAAGATCCTTCTGGTGCATATAGCCGACCCGACCGTTTACTTCGATCGTACCGGCTTCCGCGCGATCGAGCCCCGCAATCAGGTTTAGGATCGTCGTCTTCCCGGAACCCGAGAGCCCCATGATAGACGCGATCTCCCCTTTTTCGAGCGTCAGACCGACTTTGTCGATGATGACGGCATCGGCGTAACGATAGCGAAGGTCTTTAACCGTCAGTTCAGTTCGGGAGGAATTCATTCGTATAAGCATCCTCGACCGGAATCTCCGAGTCCAAAAGTTCGTTTTCTTGCATCCATTCGCCAAAATTCGCCCATACTTCGGGTTTCATTTCGCCCCAGCTTTTCGCGTCGTCGATATACTTCTCATTCAAATACAACTGGCTCTTCTCGAGGAGTGTGGGGTCGAGCTCCTTGGCATTCGCGAGCAGCGCCTGTACCGCTACATCGGGATCTGCGATCGCCTTCTCGTACCCTTTTTTTGCGGCGCGCAAAAACGCTCGCACGAGTTCCGGGTCCTCTTCCAGCACCTTTTCTCCCGCGATTAAAACGGGCGAATAAAAGTCGATTCGCGGATCGACCTCTTGCAGGAGGATGAAGTTAAGCGGGTAATTTTGCACTTCCGCGCTCACACCATCCCAGCCGTAGTAGATCCAAGCGAAGTCGGCTTCGGTTTCCATGCTGGCGAAGTAGTTGGTTGCGCTTTGGTTGATGATCTTCACTTTTTCGAAGTCGCCTCCGACTTTCTCCATCAGCGAGCGAATAAACGATAGCTCGAGCTCCGTACCCCATCCGCTATAGGTCTTTCCTTCGAATTCCTTCGGGCTCGTGATGTTTCGGTCCGCAGGCGATGCAAATCCCGAGGTGTTGTGCTGGATGATCGCCGCGACCGCCTTGATCGGCACTTTGCCGCTTGAAGCTCTCGCTTGCATGACCTGTTCTTGCGAGGCGATCCCGAGTTCCGCGGAACCGGTTCCGACCATTTCAATAAAGTTCATATCGGTTTGCGTGAGCGACACATCGAGTCCCTCTTCGGCAAAATATCCTTCTTCTTTCGCGACAAAAAGCCCGCTGTGATTCGTATTCGGGGTCCAATCCAAGGCGAACTGCACCTTTTTAAGCGGTTTGTCGGCGTTTGTCTGCGCCTTCTGCCCGCATGCGGACAGCGTAAGTGCCAGAATCGCAATCGCGAGGATCGCAAATTTTCCTCTATTCTTCATCTTGAAAATCCTCCATCCCTTCAGAAGCTAAGCCGTTTGTCAGAGCTCGTTCTTTTCGTCTCCACGGCATGGAGACTTTTTCCAATCCCACGACGGCAAAGTACAGGATCAAGCTGATCGCGACGATCCAAAAGATCGAAGCGAACATGCGGTCGTAGCTGTACGACCTTTTCGTGCTCATCATGAATACGCCCAATCCGCTTCCGCCGCCCGACCACTCCGCAAGCACTGCCGCCATCACGGCGTAGGTCGCGGATATGCGAAGCCCGGCGAAAAACTCGGGCAAACTCGAGGGCAATTTCACATGCCAAAGGATCTGCCGCTTGCCGGCTCCCATGGATCGCATCAGGCGAATCAGGTCGCGGTCGACCGACTTCAGCCCTTGCAAGAGACTGATGCAGATCGGAAAGAAGCACACGAGCACCGTCACAAGAAGCCTCGGAAACAGTCCGTAACCGAACATCAAGACGATTACCGGCGTGATGACCATGGTGGGAATCGTCTGCGAGATCACGATCAGCGGGTAAAAAGCGCGATACAGCATCTCGATCTCGTCCATCCATAAGGACAAGAGCACCCCGATGCCGATCGAGAGCAGAAAGCCTAAGAGCGCGATTCGTACGGTCGCAAAGATATGCGGGGTGAGGAGCGCGTGGTCCCTTACGAGCGACTCCATGATGCTCGACGGTGCGGGAAGCACGAAGTCTCGAATGATCCCCGTTACCGATAGCCACTGGATCAGCGCGAGAATCCCCGCGACCACAGCGATCGGCGGCAGAACCCGTTTCAGCTTACGCATTCGCGGAGTACGAGAACGGAAGCATGGTATCTTGCGCTTCGGGGTGGTAGAGCATCTTTACATTGCTGAACACCTCTCTGGCACCCGCTTCGTGCGCGATCCGCATACAGTCCGCGATCACGGAAAGAAGGACCGAAAGTTCCCCTTCCATCACGGTCTCAAACGGACATACGTGATAGTTTATCCCCTCTTCCTCGGCAATTCGTGCGATCACGCGATCGACGATCGGATTCAATGAATCCATCTCCACCCAAGGTAATACTTGGAATGCAACGCTCGCAAATTCTTGTTTCATCGGTTCCCCCTCCATAAAAAAAGCCTCCGCATTCGCGAAGGTTTCGGTGTCCTGAATTAGTATCTGCTCCCTCCGCCGGCATGATCCGGATCAGGTTATAGGGTCGACCATTACGTCCTCTCAGCTCAAAAAGCTCCCCTGCAACTGCCTTTATTATACGATAAGAATCGTACCGATGCAAGGAAATCTATTTCACACCAATCGTAGGGTGCCGGACAAGTCGAGCTCTCTACGGTGCTGATGCATGGTTCCGAGCAATCGTAGGGTGCCACCGCGAGTGGCACCGCGGCACACAAAAAAACCGGCGCAGGGCCGGTTTCAGGCGTTGACAAACCTCTCGTTCGTGAATATCAATAGCGAACGATGTATAGGAATGATCGTAGAGTCAGTGACGGAATCAGGGGATGTCCATAAGTGCGACTCTGAGGCGAGTCCTCACCTTCTTCTCTATCGATCGAGAGGACGAAGGCTAGGTGGCGACGAGC
>CAZFWK010000149.1:0-4334 GCA_964522555.1 uncultured Peptoniphilaceae bacterium
CACAAAAAAGGAGGAGGATTCTCAGAAGAATCTTCCCCCCTTTGTCAACAGTCTGGGAGCCGTTTTCACGGCTCTTTTTTCATTGGGATAAACTCTTCGTAATTTGGGTATGTACTCTTAAAGCGACGACGACGAACCGATTCATCCGATACCCTCGAAAGGAGAATCCAATGGAACAAATCATGGTATTCCGAGGCCCCTTTATTGATGTTTCTATGGCAAAGGAAGTGCTTGAAAACAATGGGATCCCCTGCCTGATGCGCAGTGAGCACGGGGAAAGGTTCATTCTACGCACAGGTGGATTGTTGGAGGACTACTTCCTCTATGTTTCCCGGGAAGAGGAAGAAAAAGCGCGCGAATTATTACAAAGCATTGGTAAATAACGAACACGCATCACAACTTAGAGTCAAGTGGGTATACTCTTCTTGTTAGGAGGAGATTCCCATCAAACAACTCATACTTTGCGGAGCGGGTCATGCGCATCTGGGCGTGTTACGCTCGCTTTCCGATAAACCGCTGCCGGGCGTTACGATTACGTTAATCAGCGAAACGGATCGACAATACTATTCCGGCATGCTCTCCGGCTATATGGAGGGCATCTATACAAGCGAGGAGATTTCTTTCGATGTAAACCGAATCGTCGAAGAGGCGGGGGTGCGATTCGTTAAAGGCGTGATCGAGTCGATCGATGCGAATCGGCAAGCGGTGACCCTTACCGGCGGCATGACCCTCTCTTATGATTTTCTTTCGCTTAATTTAGGGTCTCACACGAGTCGCCCCGAAGGGTTCCGCGGCACAACGGCAAAGCCCTTTGCCAATATCCGCGAATTGAAACAGCGCCTTACGGATTCGGATACACCGCATCCTCTGCTGGTTGTGGGGAGCGGCGCGTCTGCCGTGGAACTAGCGCTCGCAGCGAAAGTGCAAAACGACACGCGGCACCCGGTCGAGGTGACGCTCTCTTTGCGTAGAACGCTTCCCTTGCCCGGTTTTTCCAATAAAGTACGGCAGATTGCAAAACGAGCACTCGACGATGCCGGTGTATCCATACTCCGAAACAGCGCAGTGAAAAGCGTAAAGCAGACCGAGACCGGTTATTCCGCCTCCACGGACAAGGGCGAACTACAATTTACGGAAGTCCTCCTCGCAACGGGCGTAAAGCCTTCGCCGATTCGAATGGAAGGATTTCTTTTGGACGAAGACGGTTTTATCACCGTCACGGACACACTTCAAGCGGTCGGTCATCCCAATGTGGTCGGGGTGGGAGATGCCATCGCCCTTTCCAATCATTCGCTCAAAAAGATCGGCGTCTACGCGGTCAGACAAACTCCTGTCTTGATCGAAAACCTCCATCGCCTCACGCAAGGCCTCCCCCTCCTGCGCTTTCAGCCGCAAAAACACGCGCTCCAGATCCTGAGCCTGGGAAAAAAACGCGGAATCTTCGTGTATCGCGGCTTCCATATGACGGGCCGCACCGCTTGGCGCATTAAAGATCGCATCGACACGCGTTTTATGCGCGGGTAGGTGTTTTATTCCGTGAAACTTTCCAGCTCTTCGATTTCTTGCACAAACGCCCCGCTCAGCACGTAAGTAGTCGGGCGTTTTTTTCGTAAGGTGATGAATGGACCTTCCATTCTTGTACACGCTTTTCGAACGAGGTATTCCGACGTCTTTTGAATTCCCGCTAATTTCTCAACGGTGATTCCGGGTTCGAAGTCGAAAAAATGACTTTGGGCAATGAGAAACAGCAGATTTGATTCAGCTTCCGAGAGATCGCCTTCGCGTTTTACGCTTTCAATCTGCCACTTCGCCTTGGCAAGCCTCGCGTCCTTTTCTTGAAGCAGTCCGATAACGTCTTCTTGTCCGGAGATGAGGATTTCTAGAAAAACATCCACAAAATAATTCAGCTCCCCTGCGCTCTCGAAAGCATTGGTGATCCGGAAAGCTTTTAAATACGCCTGTCGATTCAGAAGACACCCTCGCGCAAAGGACATCGCAGTCAGCGGGTGATAATCTCCCGAAAGAAACAAGCTGCTGATGTATCGCCCGACCCTTCCGTTTCCATCGTAGAACGGGTGAATATAGCCAAAGTAATAATGCGCGATCGCCGCTCTCGCAAGAAGACTGAGTTCCGAGTTCGAAAGAAACAACAGCAGCTTCTCAATCGCCAAGATCACCTCTTCTTCGGGATGCAAACCGGTGTGAATCGTATCGCCGCCTGGACTGTGCCTGTTTTGAACGAAGCTCCGCTCTTTTCTGAAAATCTTGCCGTCCGGCGGGTTCCCCAGATCGATCTCGCCTTCGGTCAATTCGTCATAAATTTTTCTTATTTCTTCCGCGCTCCTTGGGAACGACTGTTTTCGATCCATCAAACGCAAATATATTCGGATCATGTTTTGCATTCGTTTCGTTTTCGGTAAGTAGAATTCCTGTATCTCTTTCGCGGTTTCGATGATCTCATTTTTTGAGCTCGCTACCCCTTCGAGTTCGTTGGTATCGACGATCTCGCTGCCTACCACGTCGAGTAAAAACCCCTCTTTTGCGATCTCGGGAAGCGCAGCAAATGCCATGGCGATCGCCTTGTCGTTTTTCTCTACCTGAAGAAAGAGATGATTCGCGCTTTCAGTTGGAACCCAGTACAGCTCCGTTTTGTGATCACTCTCATGCAGATTTGTATGGACGGTCGTTTCAAAGTCTTTTCGATTCCGGATGATTTTCGCATACTCACTTCGATTCGCACGATAAACCTTAAATGCATATTGCATGACATCTCTCCTTTCTTCGGCTTATTGTATCATAATAAGCCGAAGAAAACGATGTCTTTGCATTAATCTTCACCTGCCCTGCTCAACCTTAATGTGACGAGCTATTACCGGTTCGAAATGACCTATGAGTAGTATCTCCTCGGTCTAAACAGAATTCCATTTCTACTTTCCTCTGGAGCGGTCGGATTCGTCCTCTCGCCGGAGTGTACGTAGCTTCCGTGACATTGTTTCGCGAACGTAGCGCTTCGATCTAGTCAAAAGGCAAAGCGTCCGCGCCGTATCATCGTTTCCCAAAGAGCCGATCGATCAACCCGCGCTTCGGCTCTATTTTTGTCCACACATAAAATGCGTTCGGGTCCAATACTTTGATCCATTTATTCCGCCTCTTTTACAGATGATCGCACTGATTATCTCTATGATAATACAGTAAATCGCCAATGATTCCCCTTAATACCTCTCTTCAAAAATGGGTATATTACGACCGAAAGAGGTGATCACGCTATGGGTTGTTTGGGCAATGCGCTTTGGTTTGTCCTTGGCGGTTTTTTTAGCTGGTTGGGTTGGATGTTTTTCGGCGTTCTTTGGAGTATTACCATTATCGGGATCCCGATCGGCCGGCAGTGCTTCAAATTTGCCAAGCTCTCCGCTTTTCCCTTCGGAAAAGAAGTGGAGTTTGGCGGCGGCAGTGCCTCCTTGTTGGTTAACATTCTTTGGCTTCTCCTAGGAGGGATCGAGATGGCGTTTGCGCATTTGTTTTGGGGTGTACTCCTTTCGATTACAATCATCGGCATTCCTTTTGGAAAACAGCATTTTAAGCTGGCAAAATTGGCGCTGATGCCCTTCGGTGCGAGGGTGGTCGAAGCGTGAGAAAAGAGGATTTATGTTTCACTTTCAGAAGGTAGAATTTAAAAATATCGTTCGAGTGGAGGAACTCGCCCTCACCAAGCAAACCACGCTGATAACCGGTCCCAGCGGCGGCGGAAAGACCACACTGCTCCGTTTGATGAACAAGCTGATTTCCCCCACGGCAGGGGTGCTAACGTATCGCGGGGAGGATCTTTCCAAAATCCCTTCTGTTTTGCACAGGCGGCGCGTCTTGATGCTCTCGCAGCAGGCGCTTCTTTTTGAAGGCACGGTGCGGGAGAATCTGTCTCAGGGTTTTCACTTCCAGGAAAGAGTTCCCCCGAATGACGAGGTGTTTCGCGCAGCCCTCGACCGGGTCCAACTCCCGAAGACATTAGAAGAGGACACCGCGCGGTTTTCCGGCGGCGAAAAGCAGCGGCTTGCGCTCGCCCGCGTCATTTTACTCGAGCCGGAAGTGTTCTTACTGGATGAACCTGCGGCGTCCCTCGACGACGACACCGAAGAACGCATCCTGCACACTTTGGCTGCGCATGTAAAGAAAACCGGGCAATCCATCGTGATGGTCACGCATTCGAGGCAAGTGGCGGAACCGATCGCGGACGAAGTCGTCACGATCGAGCAGGGCCGTGTAGTCGAAAGAAGGAGCCTAAGATGAAATCCATTATCGAAATCTCCCCTTTCCATCTCTCGCTCGCCTATCTTTTC
>CAZFWK010000150.1:0-4277 GCA_964522555.1 uncultured Peptoniphilaceae bacterium
GCCCGTCATCGCTGTCTCGTCGCAGACGTCAGCTCCCTTTTTCAGCGCGAAGTAGCCTATAGTGCGGTAGAGCGCGCCGGTGTCGGCGTACACGTACCCAAGCTCTCTCGAAAGCCGTTTGGCAAAGGTGCTCTTGCCTGCTCCCGCAGGGCCGTCTATAGCGATGGACGTCATACTACCTCTCCTCCAATACATGCCGCCCGGCCGCATAACCGGTGGCAAAGGCTATGCCGAGATTGAATCCGCCGGTGAGCGCGTCGGCAAACCCGACGCCGCTCGCGATCACGACGGTGTCGGCGGATTGGAAGCTGTGCTTGCTGATCTCAACCGATGTAAGGTACCGATCGGATCCAGCGATGCGTTCATAGGATACATCATTGGCAGCAAAGGCTTGCTGCGCGGGGAAGAGGAGTAGGGTGAGGCAAAGCACCCACGAAATGAATTTTTTCATATTGTCACCTGTCCCGCCTCGGGGAAGGTATCGAATGCTTCCTTAAACGCTTGGAGGGCGAAGTCCAGATCCTCTTTCGTGTGCGCGGCGGAGATCTGCGTGCGAATGCGCGCTTTGCCTTCCGGTACGACGGGGAAAAAGAACCCGATGACATACACTCCTTTGGTCAAAAGGAAGTCGGCCATTTTTTGTGCGAGCACCGCGTCTCCCAGCATGATCGGAATGATCGGGTGCTTACCCGGAATGAGTTTAAACCCGATTTCTTCGATGCCTGCTCGAAAATATTCGGCATTCTGCTCGAGACGATCGCGATACTCCGTCGTTTCCGAAAGCAGTTCGAGGACGGTGAGCGACGTTTGGGCGATGGCCGGGGCGAGCGTATTTGAGAATAAATACGGTCTGCTTCTTTGGCGAAGGAGATCGATGATCTCCTTTTTCCCGCTGGTGAAGCCGCCGCTTGCGCCGCCGAGCGCTTTTCCGAGCGTGCTCGTGATGAGATCCACTCGGTCCATCACGCCGCATTCTTCATGTGTACCGCGGCCGTGTTTTCCCATAAACCCGGTTGCATGGGAGTCGTCGACCATGAGCAGGGCGCCGTATCGGTCGGCGAGATCTGCAATGGCGCTTAAATTTGCGATGATCCCGTCCATCGAGAAGACGCCGTCGGTTGCGATCAAAGTAATGCCGCCTTCCTGCCGTTGCTTCAATTTTTCTTCCAGGTCCTGCATATCGTTATTCTTGTAAACCATCTTCTTGGCTTTGCAGAGGCGCATCCCGTCGATGATCGAAGCGTGATTCAACTCATCGCTTAAGATGGTGTCTTTGTCCGTGAGGATCGTTTCGAAAAGGCCTCCGTTTGCGTCGAAGCACGAGGAATAGAGAATGGTGTCTTCCGTCCCTAAGAATACGGAGATCTTCTTTTCCAGCTCTTTATGGACTTCCTGCGTGCCGCAAATAAATCGGACCGAGGAGAGGCCATAGCCCCAGCTGGCGTAGCTGTTTCTTGCGGCCTCGACGATTTTCGGATGATTGGATAGGCCGAGATAGTTGTTGGCGCATAGGTTCAATATATCGGTGTCCTTGTCGGTGTCGATCCGAGCGCTTTGAGGGCCGGCTAGTACGCGCTCCGTTTTCCATAGGCCTTTCTCTTTGATCTCCGCAAGAATGCTCTCGTAACGTTCCTTGGTCTCCTTCTGATACATCTTAATCCTCCCAATTCAAAACGATTTTACCGCTCTTTCCGGAGGCCATGAGGTCAAACGCTTCCTGATAGTCGGTATAGTGATAACGATGGGTGATGACCGGGCTGATGTCGAGTCCGCTTTGGATCATGGAAGTCATCTTATACCATGTCTCATACATCTCTCTCCCATATATACCCTTGATCGTGAGGCCGTTGAAGACGATGGAGTTCCAGTCTACGACGGTACCGGGCTGGTGGATTCCCAATAGCGCGATCTTTCCGCCGTGACACATGGTGTCGATCATCGAGGTAAACGCCTGCTGGTTGCCCGACATTTCCAAGCCCACATCGAATCCTTCCGTCATTCCGAGCTCTCGCATGACCTCGCGCAGATCTTCTTTGGCTGCGTGGACTGCCCGCGTGACGCCCATCGTGCGCGCCAGATCGAGGCGGTACTCGTTTACATCGGTGATGACCACGAACCGCGCTCCCGCGTGCTTCGCGATCGCAGCCGCCATTATCCCGATGGGGCCGGCGCCCGTGATGAGCACATCCTCACCGAGCACATCGAAGCTTAATGCAGTGTGGGTTGCGTTTCCCAAGGGGTCGAAGCAACTCAGCACGTCGAGAGGAATATTCGGGTCGCAGTGCCATACATTGGTGACGGGGATCGACAAGTACTCGGCGAACGCACCGGGTCGATTGACTCCCACGCCGCTCGTGCTGTTACAAAGGTGTCTTCGTCCCGCGCGGCAGTTTCGGCATCTTCCGCAAACCACATGCCCCTCGCCCGAAACGAGCTCTCCGATCTGTACGTCGTGTACATTGTCGCCGACTGCTTCGATCACGCCCACGAACTCGTGTCCGATGATCATGGGAGCGGGGATCGTATTTCTCGCCCAGTCGTCCCACTCATAGATGTGGATATCCGTTCCGCAGATCGAGGTCCGCTTGATTTTGATCAGCACATCGTTCTTTCCAATCTCGGGAATCGGCGCATTTTCCAACCAAATCCCTTTTTCGGGACGTCTTTTTACTAATGCTTTCATTCGCTCTTCCTTCCGAATCTTCTATGAATTGTAAAAGTTTGAAATATCATCTTGTATCGTTTGCTTCGCGAGGCGTACCACGATGAATTAAGCGTAATTCATCAAGCCGAGATTGTCAATTATGAAAGTATTGAACGACCTTTCGGCACTCCTTGTTATAGAATAATTGAAGAAGTAAAGTTTGATAAAAAGGTTCTCGCACTTGGATTGATTGTCTTCACACTTCAAGGAAATCATAACAAAATTGATAGTTACGTATCACTGTGATAAAATAAGATGACTGAATTCCAGAATAGGGAGGAGAAAAGAA
This sequence comes from uncultured Peptoniphilaceae bacterium, assembly GCA_964522555.1. Classification (GTDB taxonomy): domain Bacteria; phylum Bacillota; class Clostridia; order Tissierellales; family Peptoniphilaceae; genus JAAYQA01. The sequence continues at coordinate 2,994 of CAZFWK010000150.1, forward strand.
ATGGAAGTATTAAAAGGAAATTTGATGTTCGGCCAATCCGGAGGACCTACTTCGGTCATTAACTCGAGCGCTGCAGGCGTTTTCACTGAAGCCCTCCAAAAAAAGGGAATCATTGACAAAGTATATGGTGCGGCAAATGGCATCGTCGGCATACTGAACGAAAAATTCTACGACATGGGGGAAGAAGACCATGAGGAATTGATGTTGCTCAGAACGACTCCCTCGTCGGCACTGGGCTCTTGCCGTTATAAGCTTGCGAAGGCGGAAGAGGACGATACCGATTATAAACGCATCCTCGAAGTTTTCAAGAAATACAATATCCGCTATTTCTTCTACAACGGCGGGAACGACTCGATGGATACTTGCAACAAGATTTCGAAGTATCTGGACTCGCAAAACTACGAGTGCCGCGTAATCGGCGTTCCGAAGACGATCGACAACGACCTCGCCGGGACCGACCACTGCCCGGGTTACGGGTCGGCCGCGAAGTATATCGCCACGACGGTGATGGAAGTCTACTTGGATGCACGTGTGTACAATATCGGAATGGTTACGGTGATCGAGATCATGGGCAGAAACGCCGGATGGTTGACCGCTGCGGCTTCCTTGGCTTCCTATAAGGGGCATGGCCCGGAACTGATCTACTTACCGGAATTGCCGTTTGACCTCGATCAAATGATGGAAGATGTAAAAAGAGAATATGAAAGAGACGGGAAGGTAATCGTCTGTGTTTCGGAAGGGGTCAAAACAAAGGACGGTAAATTGATCCCGGAACTCATCGGAGAGGTTTCTACCGACGCTTTCGGACACAAGCAAATGGGGGGAACGGCTTCGATTCTCGCGAACTATATCAAAGATCGTCTCAATTGCAAGGTTCGAGGAATTGAGCTTTCCTTGATGCAACGCTGTGCTGCACACGTCGCATCCGCGACGGACGTCGAGGAAGCTTTCCGCGCAGGCCAAGAAGCGGTACGCGCTGCGATCGACGGACGCACGGACTGCATGATCGGATTTGCAAGACCGGAAGAAGGTCCGTATGAGTGCCTATACACAGTCGTCCCGCTAAGCGAGGCGGCAAATGCAGAACGTACTGTACCGCGCGAGTGGATCAATGAAGAAGGAAACAATATCTTGCCGGCGTTCTACGATTACGCACTTCCGCTGATTCAAGGCGATTCCGATTTCGTAAAAGAAGAAGGACTTCCCCGCTTTGCGCAATTGAAGAAAGTACGAGGCGACAGACCGTAGTCGTCTACATGAGAGCTGCTCGATCGAGAGATGGGC
>CAZFWK010000151.1:0-4275 GCA_964522555.1 uncultured Peptoniphilaceae bacterium
TGCGTTGTGGATAGGGGCATTTAGAGTCGCTCTTATGGACATCCCCTGCCTCCGTGGCTGATTTTGCGATAAAGCAAGGCTCATTCAGGCAAGCAGCGTATCAACGAGTGGCCTTCGGCTGAAAAAACCTGGGGCTTGTGCAATAACCCGGGGTACCGCCGTAGGGAGCGTGCCTTGTGCCGCTCCGCTTTTGTGCAGGTTCGATCTCATGCCGGTAAGCTCCCGAATCAAGGATCTTACCCCCGCAAGGACGGTGCCGGACAAGCCGAGCACCCTACGGCTTCGATGTAAGCGATCGGGGGGGCGATGTCGCGTTGGCGCAAGGAGTCTTTGTTCATAATCCCCGCTTATGAGCACCAACCCGGTAAGTGATGGAGGCAGCGGGGTTTCGTAAGAAAACAATCTGCAGGCGTCTTTTCCACCTTCCTCTTTTATACAATCGGGGAAAGGACACCGAAGCCGTTTTCGTCGAACCGCGCTGTCGCCGTCACGTTGGCGCAAGGAATCCCTGTTCACTGACCCCGCTTGCCGGCACCTCACTTACCGCTTCAGCGTCCCAAAAATCCCTCGCATGATAACGCGACCGACTTCTCTGCCGGCTGTGCCCATGATGTTCTTTGTGAAGCGCTCCACGTATCCTTCGCGGTTGGCGGCTCTGGGCTTTGCTTTGGCTTCTTCTTTTGCCTTTTGGGCTTCTTCCTTCGCGATGCGATCGCGGAGATCTTGCTCTTCTTTTTCTCGCTTGGCGAGTTCTGCACGGGAGGAGAGCATTTCGTAGGCGGATTCGCGGTTTACGCTTTCTTTGTACTTAAACAGGAAGGGCGACTGCGCCGTGAGTTCCGCAACTTTTTCGGGGGATAGCGTGCCGAGCTTGCTTTTCGGCGGGTAGATCAGCGCGATGTCGACGGGTTTGGGGATTCCTTCGGCATCCAGCGGCGAGACCACGGCTTGGCCGGTTTTAAGCGAGGTGATGGCTTCCGCTACGTCGATCCCTTCGGATTCGCGGAAGGTCTGTGCGATCAGGCGCACATTTTTGAGTTCCTTCGGGGTGTAGGCGCGGAGCGCGTGCTGTATCTTATTCCCGAGTTGCGCCAACACGGCGTCGGGGATGTCGAGCGGGCTTTGCGTGATAAAGAAGATCCCCACGCCTTTTGAGCGAATCAAGCGAACCATCATCTCGATCTTGTCGACCAGTACTTTGGGGGCCGAGTCAAACAGGAGGTGCGCTTCATCGAAGAAGAAGACGATCTTCGGCTTTTCGATATTGCCGACTTCGGGTAGTTCTTCGTACAGTTCCGAGAGCATCCACAAGAGGAGCGTCGAATACAAGAGCGGCTTCGTGTACAGATTCTGCGATTGGAGGATATGGATCATGCCTTCATTGGAAGGTTTTTGCAAGAGGTCTGCGATATTGAGCGCAGGCTCCCCAATCAAGACGCCTCCGTCTTGTTCTTCCAACGAGATGATACTGCGCATAATGGCGCCGACGGATGCCGGTGCGATATTCCCGTATTCCGAGCGAAAGGCGGAGGCGTTCTCCGAAAGATAGCCTAAGATCGCCTTTAGGTCGTCCAGGTCCAGGAGCAGCCAGCCCTCTTTATCGGCTACGCGAAACGCGATATCCAGCACGCCGGATTGTGTGTCGTTTAGGCCGAGCAAGCGGGACAAAAGCATCGGACCCATTTCGGAAATGCTCGCTCGTACGGGCACGCCCGCCTTTCCGTATACATCCCATAGCGTGACGGGATACGTACGCGGAGTAAAGTCCGTTACGCCGAGTTCCTGCAAGCGCTCCTGAATCTTTTCGTTCATCTCCAAGGGCTCGGCGAGGCTCGCGAGGTCTCCCTTTACATCCGCCAAAAAGACTTGGATGCCCTGTTCGCTTAAATTCTCCGCCAGTACTTTCAGTGTGACGGTTTTTCCTGTGCCGGTCGCACCTGTGATCAATCCGTGTCGCATCAGCATTTGATTTTGTATTTCCAAGGGCTGATTCCCTTTTCCTATCGTAAAACCGGTGTTCATACCGCACCTCCTTCTTTGGCAATATTATACCCGAGAACCGCTCTTTTTGAACGCGTCTGCTATAATAAAGAAAAGGAGGTGAGAGTATGCAGTTGGAAGGTCGCATTACGGATATTCGTTTTCAGAGCGCGGAAACGGGCTACGGGGTCGCCGGTCTCGAAACGTCCGACGGAGACATCACGATCGTGGGGATTCTGTCCGACATTCGAATCGGGGAGAGCGTGTCTGTAACGGGCGAACTCGTCTTTCATCCGAAGTACGGGGACCAGTTTAAAGTCGGTACGATGGCCGTGAAGAAACCTTCATCGAAGCACGCGATCTATGCATACTTGGCCTCCGGCATCATCGACAAAATCGGGCCGAAGACGGCGGAGGCGATCGTCGACCTCTTCGGCGAAGACAGCCTCCGCATCATGAAAGAAGAGCCCAAGAAGCTACTCCAAGTAAGGGGGATCGGGAAGAAGACCCTCGCCGTGATCGAAAAATCTTTCCATGCACAGGAGGAAGGGCGCGAGGTAATGCTCTTTTTGCAGAACTTGGGGATCAGCGCGAATCTATCGTATAAGATTTACAAAGAATATGGAGACCGTACCCGGCAGACGATTACGGAAAACCCCTATCGATTGACGGACGATATCGACGGGATCGGCTTCAAGAAGGCGGATGAAATCGCCCGCGCAAACGATCTGCGACCGGACGACCCGTTTCGGATCAAGGCGGGGCTTCAATATGTGCTCAAGCAAGCCGGGCAAAACGAAGGGCATTGCTGCTTGCCGGAGGCGATTCTCTTAGAGAAAGCGCAGGAGTTGCTGTCGGTATCGGACGAAGCGATCAAAGAGGCGCTGTTTTCGCTGCATATCGAAGGCGCTGTGCACTTTGAATCGTTCGACGACGCGCGTTATTGCTATCATATGGAATACTACGAGGCCGAGCGGGAGATCGCATTTGCCTTGAGCCGGATGATGCAAGAGTCGCACAAAGCCCCGGATTTCCCCGAGAACTGGGAAAAAGGCTTGGGAGAAGAGCAAGCGGACGGGATCCGAATGGCAGCCGAGTCCGGCGTGAGCATCATCACGGGCGGACCGGGTACCGGAAAGACGACGCTCTTAAAGGCTTTTCTTGGAATTCTCCACCAAAACGAGATCCACGCGCTTTTGTGTGCGCCGACCGGGCGTGCGGCCAAGCGGATGGAAGAGAGCACGGGAACGCCCGCCGCCACCATCCACAGGCTATTGGGCTACAACCCGAGCGCCTACCCGCAATACGAATTCGATGACGAAAATCCGCTCTCTTGTGACTGCGTCATCGTGGACGAGAGTTCGATGCTCGACATCTTTCTGATGGAGAGATTGTTGCGCGCCATTCCGAAGACCGCAAAACTCGTATTGGTGGGCGATGTGGACCAGCTCCCGTCGGTTGGAGCGGGCAATGTGCTGAGAGATCTGATCGAGTCCGGGGTCGTACCGACCAAGCGCCTGACCCAAATCTATCGGCAAGCGGAAGAAAGCGCGATCGTGACGAACGCGCACCGCATGCAAAAAGGAGAGCTGCCGATCGCAAATGAACCCGGCACCGACTTTTTCTTCATGAAGACGCGCTCGCAGGACCAAACCGTGGCGCTGGTGTCGTCTCTCCTGACCGCGCGCCTGCCCGACGCGTACGGGGTCGACCCGTTTCGGGATATCCAAGTGCTCACCCCGATGAAAAAGCAGCCCACGGGGACCGTCAGCCTGAACGAGACCCTGCAAGAAGCGCTCAACCCCTACACACCGGCCAAGGGCTCGGTGGAGTGCCGAGGCACGGTGTTTCGAGAGGGGGACCGCGTTATGCAAATGAAGAATAACTATGACCTGACCTCTGAAGATTCAAGCGGGCAGATGCGAATCGGCGTCTACAACGGCGACATGGGGCAGATCGAGTCCGTGTTCGAAGACGCCCTAACCGTCCGCTTCGACGATGATTCCACTTGCATCTACCGAAAGAAAGAAATGGAGGACCTGAGCCTTTCCTATGCCATCACGATCCACAAATCGCAAGGGAGCGAATTTCCGATCGTCGTCATCCCCCTTCACAGAGGGCCGATCATGCTGTACACAAGAAATCTTTTGTACACGGCGATCACCCGCGCGAAAAAGCTCGTAATCCTCGTGGGAGACGAAGAGGTCATGCGGATGATGATCGCCAACAGTCACCGCGATACGCGCTATACCCATCTGAAGGAGAGGCTGAAGAGCGCGCTCGAAAAGCTTAGCC
>CAZFWK010000152.1:0-4226 GCA_964522555.1 uncultured Peptoniphilaceae bacterium
CGGGACACCACTTTTAGAGAGGTGGCTTTGCGGTCCGTCTTCTCGTATCGGCTGTCCCATCTTTGCGCGTTGTAAAATTGGAATTCCCGAATTCGCTAAAACCATCGTCATGACAAACGAAATGAGCAAAGCGGGTATACCGAGATTGATTTGTTCCATCTTTCATCCCCCTATCAGCTTATTATACAAGATATGACGGGTAACCTCTATGGTTCGTCCTCTTCCAAGATCAACTCTTCCGTTTGGGACTCGGTGTCGCCTGACTCGGGCTCCTCACCTGCGTCTGCATTCTCTTCCGACCCCGTTTCGGGCGTTTCTTCCGTATCGCCGCTTTCTTCGATGATCGACTCGACCGGATACGTGATCGGGTCAATGGATCCGTTGTCCGGCACGTCCGACTCGATCGGCTCCGTCGGCGGAATCCCCTTGATTCGAATATATTCCTGAATGATCAATTTCGCGATCGGAGCAGCGGAAGTATTCCCGCTCGTGCTTTCCTTTGGCTCATCAACTACTACGATCACAGCAATTTCGGGATTCATCGCCGGGAACACACCTGCGTAGGAACCCACGACGACCTCGGATGTATAGGCGCCGTCTACCACTTTTATGGAAGTTCCGGTCTTTCCACCGATCCGATACCCCGGAATATGCGATCCGTCTGCCGTCCCGTGTATAGCCCCGTGTTCCAAAAGCTCTCGCATTCGAAGCGAGGTCTCTTCCGAGATCACCGTGCGCAGCGGCTTCTTTTCAAACGGCTGCAACACATTTCCCTGTTCATCCTTGATCTCGTATACGATTTGCGGCTGGTACAGGGTCCCCCCGTTTGCGATCGCGGAGATGGCCGTAATCATTTGGAGCGGGGTCACGGCGATCCCGTGACCATAGCTGTTTGTAGCAAAATCCGCTTCATTGATCGACTCGGGTCCCGGCGGGACGAGTCCCCCTTCTTCCGACGGCATCCCGATCCCCGTGGGCTTTCCAAATCCGAACGCGTCGATATAATGCCGACTTTTCACTTTCCCAAGTTGTCGGATCATCTGTACGAAGGAAGGGTTGCAGGATTCATCCATCGCTTCCGTGAGCGTAAGGTCGCCGTGCGGGTCGTAATAACTCCAGCAGCGGATCGTAACGCCGGGTATATCCGTTACATACCCGGAGCAATGATAGACGGTATCATCCGTCGCCGTGCCTTCTTCGTATGCAGCCGCCGCGGTCACCATTTTGAACACGGAGCCGGGCTCATATACATCTTGAAACGAAAAACTGCGCCATATCTCATTATATTTATCGACCTTCTGTTGTTCGTTTAATCTCTCAATCTCTTTCTTTTCCGCTTCGGTTCTGCCTTGCCTCGGTTGGTTTGCATCCAGAGCGGGAAAATCTCCGATCCCGAGCACTTCCCCGGTATTCGGATTCATCACGATAATCGCCATCTTTTCCGGGGTGAAGGTATCGTATCCGATCCTCCCTTGCTTCATGACGATATCTTGAATCGTAGCATCCAGCGTCAGTGCGATCGTATTTCCTTTTTTAGCCGGGTAAAGTGTCGTCTGCTCATACGGGGAAGGGATCCCGCCACCGTAAGAATAAAGCTGCATTTTGCCGGGTATTCCACGCAATTCTTCATCGTAATATTGCTCTACCCCCATTACTCCATTGTGATCGGCATTTGTAAATCCGACGATCCCGGAAGATAACAACCCCTCGGGATATCGCCTCTGGTTTTGCGTGATTAAGGAAATCCCGAAAATCTCCAGATCTTGAATGGCATCGGCCTGCTCGTTTTCCAATTGCATGTCGACCCGCACTTCGCCCTCTTGCGAAAACCATTCGTTCACCTGTTCCTCCATCACATCGAGAATTTCCACCAGTTTCGCTCGGAGTTCATTTTTTTCTTCGATATCCTCCGGGAAAAGATAGAGGACATACGACTTCTCGTCATAAGCGAGCGCATAGCCCGCTCGATCCGTGATCTCCCCTCTTGCCGGATTGAGGGTAACCGTCTTTCTCGTCAGCTCCAGCATCTTTTGTTTATATTCCGTATTGAGAAATTGCAACCAAAATAAGCGTCCCACAATAATCACTACGCCGATGGCGCAGAAGATCAGGAGAGCGCTTAGTCTTTTTTGAGGTTGAATCGGTTTTTTTTCATTCTTTTTCATAATATCATCACTGAAGTAGGTTGAAGACAATCGCGGAAAGTTTGCCCAAAATCGTCGGGGTACGATCCGGAACAACGGCCTCCTCTTGTACGGGTTTGATTTCAGATACGGGTGGTGTCGGCTCTGCACTCGCTTGTTCTTTGTATTCCATGCCGAGAGCGGACTTCGCTACTTCCTCGATTCGAGATTGCTTTACATAAGGCATAAGTACAAGTTTCAGATGGTCGCGCTCCGCGGTGAGCTCCGCATGTCTCGTTTCTAGATTGGACAAACTGCGACCCAATAGCGCGATCTCCGTATAGCGATTGATGGACCCTGCAAATAAACCCAATAAAACGGAGATCGTCATCAAGATTCCGAGGATACTCCAACGAATCCGCAATCGCGTGCGAGTTCTTACTATGGCTCTCGTTTTTGTTTTTTGCCTTACCGGCATACGCTCTCGCAGTTCCATATTAGGCTCCTAAATCTTCTCGCCGATACGCAATTTCGCGCTCAACGCTCTTTTGTTGACACGTCCCTCTTCGTCGGAAGCCGTTAACGGCTTCCTTGTGATGATACGCGCCTTTCTTCTGTGATCGCAGACGCAAATCGGAAAGTCCGAAGGGCAGATGCAGTCGCGATTTTGTTCAACTAAAAACTGCTTTACGATTCGGTCCTCCAAAGAGTGAAACGTGATCACACACAATCTACCACCCGGATTCAGAAGGTCCATCGCTTGCGTAAGCGCGTGTGTCAATGCGCCCAGTTCGTCGTTAACCGCGATCCGTATCGCCTGAAAAACTCTTTTCGCTGGGTGTCCGTCTTTTTGAAGTCGTTGCGGGATCGCTTTTTCTACGACCTCGGCGAGCTGTGCCGTAGTTCGAATGGGCTCTTGCTGCCTCGCCTTAACGATGCGCTGCGCGATTTTTCTCCCCCACCGCTCTTCTCCGTATTTCCAAAATATTTCTTCTAATGCGGATTCATCGGCGGAAGCAATCAGGTGTTCGGCGGTGAGCTCCTGCCCGCGGTCCATTCGCATGTCGAGCGGACCGTCATTCATATAGGAAAACCCGCGCTCCGGATCATCCAATTGCGGGGAAGACACTCCGATATCCATCAGGATCCCATCCGCTTCGTAAATTCCGTTTTCATTCAGAATGCGCTTTATGTCGGTAAAATTGCCGTGGAAAAGTGAGACTCTGTCTCCGAATTCGGCGAGTCTTTTGCGGCTCTGTCCGAGGGCGTATTGGTCGCGGTCTAAGCCGATCAGCCTTCCACCACCGAGTCGCTTCGCGATCTCATAGGAGTGCCCTCCCATCCCGACTGTGGCGTCGATATACACGCCGTCGGGATTGATTTTTAATCCCTCAATCACTTCATTCAATAAAACCGGAATATGTTCCACTATTGTTTCCTCAAAAATCTAAATCTTCCATATGCGCCGTAAGTGCGTCGTAGTTAAATTCCTCCGAATTGCTGTAAGCATTCCATGCATCCAGATCCCAAATCTCCAAACGGTCCGATACACCGATGATGGCCACTTCTTTTTTCAGATTCGCGTATTCTCGTAAATTTTGTGGGATGAGTGCCCTGCCTTGGCGATCGAGCGACTGCTGTACGGCACCGGCGAAAAACAATCGACCCAAAGCGCGCGTCACATCTCTCGACACCTGAAGACGGCCGATCTTTTCTCCGGCCTTCTCCCAACCTGCTGCGTCGTATACAAAGAGACAATCGTCCATCCCCTTTGTAATGTAAAAAGTCTCGCCCAGATCCTCTCTAAATTTTGCCGGCATACTCACACGACCCTTCTCGTCGAGCACGTGTTTGTATTCTCCGATATACATACTCATCGCAGGCCACCCACTTTTGGTGGAAGTCATACCACTTCATACCACTTTCTTCCACTTGGTTATACTATACTTGAATTATCGTCGGATTTCAACCTGAATCGAGTATTTATTTTTAGATTTTGAGCATAAAAAAAGAGGTGGACTTTCGTCCCCTCCCAGACTATAGACAAGGTCAAATGAACTGAATGGGTTTGCATAAACCGTGACTCCATCAGGGGAGTCCAAC
>CAZFWK010000153.1:0-4167 GCA_964522555.1 uncultured Peptoniphilaceae bacterium
CATAACCCAATGCCGTAATGCGTGCGAGATTTCTTACTCTTCCGATATACACGGCGCGCTCCGACACCGAGATCGCCCCTCTCGCATCCAACACGTTAAAGGTATGCGAACACTTCAGGACATTGTCGTACGCGGGGTAGATCAATTCCTTTTCGAGATAGATCTCCGCTTCTCTTTCATAAACGGCAAACAGGTCCTTCAGTACGGAAATATCCGCTTCATCGAAAGAATACACGGAGTTTTCGTACTCGGGTTGTCTGAAAATGTCGCCGTAGGAAATGCCCGGCGCCCATTCGATATCGAATACATTGTTTACATTTTGCAAATACATTGCGATCCGCTCAAGCCCGTAGGTGAGTTCGACCGACTCCAAGTCCACGTTTAAGCTTCCGACTTGTTGGAAATACGTAAATTGGGTGATCTCCATGCCGTCAAGCCATACTTCCCAACCGAGACCCCAGGCTCCTAGCGTCGGCGCTTCCCAGTTGTCTTCCACGAAGCGGATATCGTGTATGCGCGGGTCGATCCCGATCGAAGCCAGGCTGTCTAAGTACATCTCCTGCACGCGGTCAGGCGAGGGTTTCATGATGACTTGCAGCTGATGATGCTGATACAAACGGTTCGGGTTTTGCGCGTAGCGACCGTCCGCAGGTCTTCTGGACGGCTCTACATACACCGTCTTCCAAGGTTCCCGCCCCAGCGCGCGTAAAAAAGTATGCGGGCTCATCGTGCCGGCACCTTTCTCCACATCATAAGGCTCGAGTGCGATGCAGCCTCGGTCCGCCCAGTATTTTTGTAGTGAAAACACCATGTCTTGAAATAGCATGTGTACCTCCTAATTGAAACGCTTTAATCTCCTAATTTTACCACAGAAGCGCCCGTTGATCTATATTAAACAATCTCATCCTGCCCAGAGTATAGAAAAGACACCACTTGCATGCGGTGTCTTGGTGTGTATATAAATACTTTTCGAGATGGAGTGAAGGAGAGCCCGGTGTACCCCTTGAGGCCATATCCTGGCCGAGCGGTCCGTGAGCGTGCCGAAAGGGGTATGCCGGGCTCGACTGAACGGACCTCGTCATCACTCTGACACTCAGCTCACTTGTGGTGTCTCACAGGCAGCTAGATCCCTTCCGTGCCGAATGGCGTCTTCTCGATCGTGTAAGGAAGCTCGATCCTTTGAGTGGGGTCTGCTTTGGATTCGATGATTAGGACGATCTCTTCGCCCTCTGCAAGATCATCGTATGCCTTGGCGAAACGGAGCACCTCGACTACACTCTTTTTAGCAAACGGGACCTCTCTTTGTGTAAACCAAGCTTTAAGTGCGCTCTGATTTTTGACCTCAAGGGGTTCTACGGTATCGATTGCCGACTCCTCCCCGCTTCTTCGAACCCGAACATTGTATCCTTCCGAAGCGGGTATGGGCATACCTTCGGGATCCATGATATGGACGACCATGACGGCTTGACCTTCTTTAAAGTAGCCCGTGTTAGCTAAAAAGAACCGGCCTTCCAGATCCATCACCAGCTGGTTGACGGAGGCCGAGCGAGCGAGATACCTTTCCCGGTGCGCAGGGTCCGGGAAAAGCGTATAAGTAAGGCCATCGGTCGCTCCGCGCACGCGGACCGTAAGCTCGATCGGCAATCCACTCTCCGCTTCCGCCCAGGCGATCAGATATCTCTGTTCTTCCGGCGCCAAGGCTTGGTCTTTCCAAGCGTACTCGTAAGCCGGTTCCTTTCGCTCGTCGATCAAAGTCTTCTCTTCGCCCGCTTGCGTCACAACGATCTCGATCTCCTCTGTGATCGAAAGCGGAGAATCGGAGATATTGGTGATCCCGACTTCCAGAAACACCGTCCCGTCCATCACTTTTCCTTCGATGGCGTAAAACCGCGTCAAACGAACGAGTGCATCTCCTAGGACAACCTCTTCGTATTTGGAAGGACCGTTTTTGACTTCAAAATTTACCCAGTCTTTCTTTAAATACTGTGGGAGAAAATATCGGATCCCGACCCCGATCGCAACCAGCGTCAGCAGTACGATGACGACGCTGCTTTTTTTCGGGCGGCGCTTCTTATACACCGGTCAACACTTCTTCCAGCGCATCGAGCATCGCCATGTACTTCTTCTCATCGGCGATATTGTTGCCCATGTGTCCGATGCGAAATGCCTTGCCGGCGATCTCTCCCATCGCACCCGAGAGCCAATACCCTTTCTTCTCCATTTGCGCGAGGATGGAATCGGTCGTCTGCCCGTCTTTCAAAAGCACCGTGGTAACCGTATTTGCGAAGGAATCCCTTGCATAGAGTTCGTAGCCGAGTGTAGCCATACGGTCTCTTGTGATCGTCGCAAAGCGCGCATGCCTTTCGACAAAGTCATGTGAGAGCGCGATGTCGAGCGCCTCGCTCAATGCGTTCACGAGCGTGTCGCTTTGCGTGTAAGGCGTTTCAAAGCCGTCTGTTCTCTTTAAGTAATTTTGAAAGTTCGCGTAGAATCCCGCGACCGGAGTCTTTCGATCAAACAGCCTCTTCTTCGCATGGGCGGAGAGGGTGATTGTGGTAAGCCCTGTGAGTGCGGAGAGGCACTTTTGCGTGCCGCCGATCGCCACATCGACCTTTGACCGGTCGAAATCAAACGGTTCGCCTGCGACCCCTGAGACGGCGTCTACGACGCTCAAAATGCCGTAACGATTCAGAAGCTGTCCGATGCCGTGCACGTCGTTTGTGATCCCGGATGGCGTCTCACAGTGTACGAAGGTCGCCATCTTAAAGTCGTGGTCGCGCGAAAGAAAGCGCTCAAGAGCGGCAAGGTCGATCCCCCTCCGAAGATCCGTACCGTAACGGACCGGCACCCCGCCGTACATTTCCACGAAGTCGACAAATCCTTCGCCGAAAATTCCGTTGTAGATCACCAAAACCCGATCTCCCGGCTCGACGAACGATGCGATCGAACCGTCAAGCCCCAGCATTGCCTCGCCCAGCATGAGAAAGCTCGTCTCATTCGTATGAAGAAGGGCAGAGATCTTCCGTTCGGTCGCCCGATGAAATTCCAAATAGCCGGCGTCCAAGTCGGTGTTCACCAAAGGTCGTTGCGAAGCTCGCAAGACGCGTTCACTCACGGAAGTCGGACCCGCGCTCATAATCGTATCATTCATAATGTATCCCTTCTTTCCTGTATTCGTACTTCAAGGATATCGGAAAAATGTGTATTGTTCAAGAAAATTACTTAGCGCTAAGCGTCGGCTCCAAGTGATCGTAGGGTGCAACCTCGTGTCGCACCGCCGTAATGCAAAGAACGTCTCAAGCAAAGTTTATTGCCCAAACCGAGGTGAACTCCACTCACAAAGACGGTGCCGGACAAGCCGAGCACCCTACATCACCAATGAAAAGAGCGCCGTTGCCGGCGCTCCTTCTAATCTTCTTGTGCGATGAGTTGTTTTACTTTCATCAGCCTGGTAATGGTCGCTCTGTCGTTTTCGTCGAGCTTCATGCGAATCCACTTGATCGTCTCTTGCAGATCGGGAATCGTACGATACTCGAGCGCGTTGACGCGACGCCTGGTTTTTTCGATCTCACCCGCCATCAGCTGTGCGGTCTTCTCAAGCTGCGCGAGTTCGAGCATGCGGTCGAGCACCTTCTGCAGCTTTTCCAGTGCGTCGTCGAGCTCCGCACTCGTCTGTGCAAAGCCGTACGGAAGATATTGGTCTTCTCCGCTGCTTCTCTTGAACTCCATCTTGGGGATCAGGACGCTCATCACGTTCTGCTGACGGATGTCGACTTCCACCTTTTGGCTCGGATACGAGACGGCTTGCTCCATAAACGCGGGGCTCATCATCGCAGATGCGAGCAGGAAGTCTTGGAATGATTCCGATAATTCCCTTTCGACATCCTCGCGGAGCGCCTTATTCTTTCGGATGAGCTCGATAAACTGACGCATCAGCTCATCTTGCTTGTCCTTTAGAAGTTTATGGCCACGCGTAGAGGTTGCCAATCTCTTCTTGAGATTGGACATCTCCATTCGGGTGGGGTTGACGTTGAGTTTCGCCATCTATGCCTCCCCTTCTTGCTCATCTCCCAAATATTTGTCGATATATTCGTCGCGAATTCTCTTAAGCTCCGTGCGGGGGATGATGCGAAGCAACTTCCAGCCGAGATCGAGCGTTTCTTCGAT
>CAZFWK010000154.1:0-4162 GCA_964522555.1 uncultured Peptoniphilaceae bacterium
AGGCCGGCGTTCCGGTGTTTTCGATGGGGACGGATGTTTCTCCGGTAGAAATCGCAAAGCAAGGCGTCGAAAGAGCCAAACGAAATTCCAACTCCGTCGTATTGATCGACACGGCAGGACGCTTGCACATCGACGAAGCGCTCATGGACGAACTGAAGGCGATCGAAGCGGAAGTGAAACCCGCTGAAATCCTCTTGGTCGTCGACGCGATGACCGGGCAAGACGCGGTCAATGTCGCGGAAAACTTCGACCAAAAACTGGGCTTAACCGGTGTCATCCTCACGAAGCTCGACGGGGATGCGAGGGGGGGCGCGGCACTCTCCATACGCGCGGTCACAAAAAAACCGATCAAGTTTATCGGCACGGGAGAGAAGCTCGACCAACTCGAAGTCTTCCATCCCGAACGAATGGCACAACGGATCCTAGGTATGGGCGATGTCATGACTCTGATCGAGAAAGCGCAACAAAATTTCGATGAGAAGAAGGCGATCGAGCTCGAGCAAAAGCTGCGGAGCCAGAAATTTACTCTCGACGACTTTTTAGACCAGCTCAACCAGATGCGCAATATGGGACCGCTCGAAAATCTTCTCGGGATGATCCCGGGGATGAACGCTAAAGCGCTCAAAGGCGTGCAGATCGACGAAAAGGAGATCAAGCATGTGGAAGCGCTGATCCTCTCGATGACGACGGAGGAGAGGACCAATCCCGATATCATCACACCGAGCCGCAAGAATCGCATCGCGAAAGGCGCCGGGCGAGATGTCGTGGAGCTGAACAAGCTTCTCAAGCAGTTTAAAGAGATGAAAAAGATGATGAAGAAATTCTCCTCGATGGAGAAGAGCATGAAGAAAAAAGGTGGCATGCAAATGCCGTTCTTTTAAATAAAATCAGGAGGGATATTATGTCCGTTAAAATCAGAATGAAGCGTATGGGATCCAAGAAAAGACCGTTTTACAGAATCGTAGTTGCTGATTCGAGAAGCCCGAGAGATGGCCGATTCATCGAAGAGTTGGGTTATTACAATCCGATCGACGCGAATAAAACGTTCGTAATCGACGAAGAGAGAGCTACTTACTGGGTCGGAACCGGTGCGAAACCGTCCGAAACGGTAGAAAAACTGCTCAAGAAGAGCGGTATGTACGACGCGGTTTTCGCTTCCAGAAAGCCTGTGAAAAAAGCTGCGGTAGAAACACAAGAACCGCAAGAAACCCAAGAGGTTGTTTCGGAAGAAACCAACGAATAAGAAGGGGGTCACCATGCGGGAAATCGTAGAAACGATCGCAAAAGAACTCGTAGAACACCCGGACCGCGTGCAGGTAAAAGTTTCCGATGATGCACAGATCATCCATATCGAACTGAAAGTCGACCAATCGGACATGGGAAAAGTGATCGGAAAGCAAGGCCGTATCGCAAAAGCGATTCGCACGGTCTTAAAGGCGGTCGCGATGAAGGACGATCGATCCATCCATTTGGAAATCGTAGAACATGAAGGACAATTGGGTTAAGGTCGGATACATCGCGAATACGCACGGCATTGCGGGTCAGATGAAAGTGCAGTCGCTGTCCGATGTGCCGGACCGTTTGCTAACGCTGAAAAGCGCCTATATCGGAAAAGAAAAAACACCCGTTCGCATACAAAGCGCGAAGGAACACAAAGGGATGACGCTTCTTCAATTTGAAGGGATCGACAATATCAACGATTGCTTGCAATGGAAGGGCGACTATCTCTATGTGGAAGAAAGTGAACGCGGCGAGCTCCCGGAAGGAAGTTGGTTTATCCACGACCTGATCGGGCTGATCGCGGTGGATGAGAAAACGGGCGAGAGGATCGGACCGGTAACGGATTATCTCGAGACGCTCGCGAACGGAGTGCTCGCCATTCGAAAAGAAGACGGCGATGAAGCACTGGTTCCCTTCGTGGATGCGTTTATAGGCGTTGTCGACCTCGCATCGGGGACGGTGCAAGTCACGCTGATCGAGGGCATGTGATGCAAATCGATGTGCTCACGCTCTTTCCTGAGATGATCGCAAGCTTACGAGAGTACGGGATCATCGGCCGCGCGATCCAAAACGGCCGAATCGACCTGGGGATCGTCAATATAAGGGATTACTCGCGCGACAAGCACGGGAAGGTGGACGACGCTCCATTTGGCGGGGGAGCGGGAATGCTGATGCGATGTCAGCCGATCGCCGATTCCGTCGAGTCGGTACAAAAGGAAGGCTCCCATGTGGTATACCTGTCGCCGCAGGGCGCGGTACTCACACAGGAGAAGGCGATTGCGCTATCCGAGTACGAGCACCTGATCCTTTTGTGCGGCCACTATGAGGGCATCGACGATCGTCTCATCGGGACGGTCATCGACGAAGAACTCTCCATCGGGGACTATATCCTTTCCGGAGGCGAACTTGCCGCGATGGTCGTGATCGACGCGGTATGCCGCAATATCGAGAGCATCGTCGGAAAAGAAGAAAATGTACTCGAAGACTCGCTATCCGACGGCCTCCTCAAGTATCCGCAATACACGAGGCCGAGGGAGTGGAACGGAATCGAAGTTCCCGAGATCTTACTTTCGGGGGATCACAAAAAGATCGCCGAATGGAGAGAGCAGGAATCCCTCCGCGTGACGAAAGAGAAAAGACCCGATCTCCTACACGAAAAGACCGAACAAGGCTTGTTTGAGAGCGAATGATATGATATATTTATACTTTGAGAACGGATGGTCCTCTGCCCGCTACGGCACGAACATTCTGGAAGAAAGGAGGCTGTGATATGAACCAATACATTAAGAATTTGGAAAACGAGCAGCGTAAAGAAAACCTCACCCCCTTTCACGTAGGTGATACGGTACGCGTAGACTATAAGGTGACAGAAGGTAAAAGAGAGAGAATTCAAGCATTCGAAGGCACCGTAATCAAGATCCAAGGCGTCGGCGCACGTGCGACCTTTACGGTACGCAAAGTGTCCTACGGAATTGGCGTGGAAAGAACTTTCCCGGTACACTCTCCGAGAGTCGAAGCGGTAAAAGTGATTCGCCAAGGACGCGTTCGCAGATCGAAACTCTACTACTTGAGAGATCGTCAAGGCAAGGCTGCGAAAGTCAAAGAAAAAGCACGCTAAGAAACGGATCGGCAGATATTGCCGGTCTTTTTTATTGGTATAAATCTTAATTACCCGAATCAGTGGCGAGCTGTGTATCGCTCAATCTATGGAAAATGAGAGGATCCACTTTCTTCTACTTCGCTAAGAAAAGCACTAGGACTGGCTTCCTTTACCCTAGCAGTACAAAAACGCACAATATAGGATTGACATTGAACGCCGATTCGAATAGAATATGGGTATGCATGGATGGAGAAAAGGATGTTGATTCTACCGAAGAGAGCCGGGAAAGGTGAGAGCCGGTGTAGAGGAGACATGGGATATTCACTCCGGAGCAGGACGGCTGAACGATCAGTAGGCGGTCACGGGCACTTCCCGATATAGAAGTCAGGACTGTTAGGTCTGAAGTGATGACATCGTCATAATCAGGGTGGTACCGCGGATTGTTTCGCCCCTGTTGCTTAATTGCAACAGGGGCGTTTTTTATTACCAAAATTCTTAGGAGGACGGCATGAAAAAATTGACAACACTGGTTCTCGTACTCGTACTGCTTTTGGCAGCTTGTACAAACGGAACCGCAACCACGCAAGCGCCGGCGGACAATGCAGGCGAGGACACAGCGACGGAAGCCGCAGCAACGGCAGGTGCAGAAGATAAGGTGTACAAGATCGGCGTAGACCAACTCATGGAGCATATGGCACTGAACGATGCGCGTATCGGCTTTGAGGATGAACTGAAGGCATTAGGGATCAAAGCGGAGATCGACTACAAGAACGCTCAAGGCGATGTGCCGACGGCTTCTTTGATTGCGGAAGGTTTTGTGACAGACGGCGTGGATCTCATCTACGCGATCGCAACCCAGGCTGCACAGGCAGCCGCGCAGACGACTTCGGAGATTCCGGTATTGTTCTCTGCCGTAACGGATCCGGTGGAGGCTAAGATCGTCAGTTCGATGGACAAGCCCGGTGGCAATGTGACCGGTACGATCGACGCTGCGGATGTCGAGACTTTACTGGGTGTCTTCCAAATGCTGGACCCCGAGATCAAGACGATCGGCGTGCTTTA
>CAZFWK010000155.1:0-4137 GCA_964522555.1 uncultured Peptoniphilaceae bacterium
AGAGAAATCCTTGGGATGCATGTTTAAGGCAGGGCAAATGCCTTTTGAAGGCGTACTCGAATACTCGGAGCTACTTCCATTAGACAGACCGGGGCTTTACTTTATGGACACGCCGGGCGAAGATATCGACTCGATTACGGGAATGGTCGCTGGTGGCGCGCAGATCGTGCTATTTTCGACAGGCAGAGGGACGCCAACCGGATGCGCGATTGCACCGGTCATCAAGATTACCGGGAATCCCGATACATTCCGACGGATGCGCGACAATATCGATGTCGATGCGGGGCAGATTGTGGAGGGAAGAAAAACGGTTGACGAATTGGGGCAAGAAATCTTCGATCGCATTGTCGATGTATCAAACGGTGACCTGACCACTGCTGAGGTGTTGGGGCATAAGGAATTCGGCATTTATCGAATCGGACATACTTTTTAGGAGGTGAATATGAAAATTGTAATCGCGCCAGACTCTTTTAAAGAATCGATGACGGCGATCGAAGCGGCTGAGGCGATCGAGCGCGGTTGGAGGAGAGTATTTCCGAACGACACATTCAGCCTCGTGCCGATGGCGGACGGTGGCGAAGGCACGGTGCAGTCGATGGTCGATGCGACCGGAGGACACTTTGTCGAGCGTGAGGTGCAGGATCCATTGGGAAAACCCGTTCTTGCTAAGTATGGGATCCTAGGTGATGGGAAGACCGCTGTGATCGAGATGGCGGAGGCGAGTGGACTGGGTTTGGTTCCAAAAGCCGAACGCAACCCGCTGATCACCACGACTTACGGCACAGGTCAACTGATCCTGGATGCTTTACAGGCGGACGTAACGAAGATCTTGATCGGAATCGGTGGCAGCGCTACAAACGACGGCGGTGCCGGGATGCTGCAAGCGCTTGGCGGGCGATTGCTCGACCAAAGCGGGGCAGAGCTTCCTTTCGGGGGTGCCGCACTCGCGGATCTTTCTACGATCGACCTCTCGGATTTGGATCCGCGCGTAAAGAATCTCGAGATCATCGCGGCCTGCGATGTCGACAACCCGCTCACCGGGGCGCTGGGTGCTTCCGCTATTTTCGGTCCACAAAAAGGTGCAGATGAAGGTATGGTTCAAGAACTGGACCGGGCGCTTTCACACTTTGCGGAGGTCATTCGAAAGGATCTTGGAGTCGACGTGGAAACCACACCGGGGGCAGGGGCTGCGGGCGGTTTGGGAGCTGGGTTAATGGCTTTCTTACAGGCAAAGCTGATGAAAGGTGTCGACATCGTAATCGAGCATACCGACTTAAAGGCGAAGATGAGAGGGGCGGAGCTCGTGATCACGGGGGAAGGCGGAATCGACGCGCAAACCCGATTCGGAAAGACGCCTTACGGCGTAGCAAAGACGGCAAAAGCGTTGGGGATTCCTGTAATCGCCATCGCGGGTCATGTGAAAGAGGACAGCCGCAAATTGTATGAACATGGCTTTCAGGCGTTATTCTCTATTGTGCAGGGTGCTTGTTCACTAGAAGATGCACTTCGAGATGGCGCAAAGAACTTGGAAGCTACCACCGAAAATATTGCACGGCTTTATGCCGTCGCAAAAAGCAATTCATTGTAGGAGGTTATTATGCCAATATTAAAGATGGTTAGAAGAGTACCGGGTGGTCTGATGATCATCCCATTGCTATTAGGAGCACTGATCAATACCATAGCACCGCAGATGTTGCAAATCGGAGGCTTTACGGAGGCGATGTTTAAAACGGGGGCAGGAGCGATACTGGGCGTCTTCCTGTTTTGTAACGGCTCTCAAATTAATATTAAGCAAGCTGGTTCGCCGCTAATCAAAGGAGTTGCACTCACCGCTATTAAATTTATCATTGGAGCTGCGATCGGGATCATCTTTCGCCAAATGTTTGGGGATGCCGGCCTCTTTACGATCACGCCGATCGCACTGATTGCTGCGATCACCAACTCGAACGGCGGCTTGTATTCCGCATTAGCCAGCCAATACGGTGATTCGACCGACGTCGGCGCCGTATCGATCCTTTCGTTGAATGACGGACCGTTCTTCACCATGGTCGCATTGGGCGCTACCGGCATTGCTGACATCCCAGTCATCGCGCTGATCGCGACGGTCGTTCCGATCGTACTCGGCTTTATCTTAGGAAACTTGGACGAAGACCTTCGCACATTCCTAGCACCGGGAACCTCTTTATTGATCCCGTTCTTTGCATTCCCATTGGGAGCCGCGCTCGACTTTAGACAATTGATCGCAGCGGGAGCACCCGGTGTGGTTTTAGGGGTATTATGTACCATAACCACCGGCTACGGCGGTTATCTTGTAATGAAACTTTTGAAAGCAAAAAATCCTGCAGTCGGTGCTGCGATTGGTACGACCGCCGGAAATGCAGTCGGAACGCCCGCCTATCTCGTCGGCGTCGGCGCGATGACAGAAGTAGCGTCCGCGACCGCAACCGCACAAATTGCCGCGGCGATTATCGTTACTGCGATTCTCTGCCCGATGTTGGTTAATTTCTTGAACAGCCGGCAAGGAGGCGGAAAGCTTGAAGCGGGGCAAGTAGATGTATAGGAGGAGACATGGCTAGAATCAGTTTACCATTTGGAAAAACACATGTGTCGGCGGAAATCGCAGACGAACGCATACAGGGAATACTCGTCTCGAAACTTGAGGAAATCAAACCAACGCTTTCGGAAGAGGAGCTCGTACGAGAAGCGCTGGATCATCCGATTGGCACGCCTAAATTGGAAGAAATGGCCGTCGGAAAGGATAATATCGTAATCCTTTGCAGCGACCACACTCGACCTGTCCCCAGTAAAATTTTGATCCCGCAAATGCTCGAGCGCATTCGCAAAGGGAATCCCAATGCAAAGATCACTTTGCTGATCGCGACCGGCTGTCATCGATTGACGACGATCGAGGAGCTCAGAGGAAAATTTGGTGACGAGGTTTTTGAGTCCGAAACCATCATCGTTCACGATTCTGACGACGACGCAAATCTCGTACATGTCGGTACGCTTCCTTCCGGCGGCGATATCGTCGTAAATAAGATCGCGCAGGAGGCGGACTTACTTGTAGCGGAAGGATTTATCGAGCCGCACTTCTTTGCAGGGTATTCCGGCGGAAGAAAGAGCGTCTTCCCGGGCTGCTGCTCGAAGAAGACCGTCATGTACAATCACAATGCGGAGTTCATTGCGAGCCCGAATGCGCGTACGGGAATCCTAAAAGACAATCCGATTCATATGGATATGATCTATGCTGCGAGAAAACTGGAGCTCGTATTCATCTTGAATGTGGTCATCAATGCTGAGAAAAAGATCATCCACGCGGTGGCAGGCGACCTCGAGGAAGCGCACGAATCCGGGACCGACTGGCTGCAAGGTCGCGCCGGCGTCGACGAAGTGCCGGCCGATATCGTGCTCACTTCAAACGGAGGTTATCCGCTCGACCAAAATATCTATCAGGCCGTAAAATCGATGACGGCGGCCGAAGCGTGTGTGAAGAAGGGCGGGATCATCATCGTGTCGTCCGAGTCTTCAGACGGAATCGGTGGAGACGGCTTCTACAAATCCTTCGCGGAAGAACCCGACGAGCAGAAATTGATGGACGAGTTCTTGGCAACCCCAAAAGAAGAGACGATCGCAGACCAGTGGCAGTCGCAAATTTTCGCACGCGTACTCATGCAAGCAGACGTGATCTATATTTCGACGGTGGACGATCAGATCGTGCGCGACCTGCATATGACACCAGCAAAAGATCTCGAAGAGGCGATGCGAATCGCAGACGAGCGCATGGGGAAAGACGCGACCGTTACGGTAATACCGGATGGAGTTGCGGTGATCGTAAAGAAAAAATAACGACGAATCACTAGAGAGGGGGAAACTATGAGTCAAAAATACCTCGTGATCGCGGATGACTTTACCGGATCCAATGATACCGGTGTGCAAATGAGAAAGCGCGGGATTCCTGTGGATGTCATCCTGTTCCCGGAGGAGAAGGCGGACTTCGACCATTCCATCGTGTTGGATACGGAATCTCGCAATATGACGGCGGCAGAGTCGACAAAAAAAGTTACGGATAAAGTTTCAAGAGTTTTGGCGGAAAATGAATACGGTCTCGTCTATAAGAAGATCGATTCGACACTGCGC
>CAZFWK010000156.1:0-4115 GCA_964522555.1 uncultured Peptoniphilaceae bacterium
CCAGTGGTGGACCCCAGAGAAAACCGGATATCCCTTCCATTAACTTTGTGAAACCTTCCACTACTTCTCAACTCCTTTGGAACCAATATTTCCTTTTCCTATATATTATATATAGGAAGAAACAGGATGACTATATAGTACCATATGGTTTCTGGTATGGTCAAGAAAATTTGTATGATTTTATTCATAATCCTTATGATTATAGTTTTAACTTACTTCTGCGCTTCTCTAATGATATCGTTCGCCTTCAATTAACATTTTGATTTCTCCGTAAATGACCCGCTTTTTACGCGGTCATACAATCGTTTTTCATCCTGCTAAATGCACATTTATATTATCGGATTTCGATAGATCATTCTCACTTTCATCCGAGTTCTATCAGTTTTTCATTTAGAAAACGCTTTTCATCGACACTATTGCCTTTTGTGTCGAGCTATTATTGTTGGAATCTACCCAAATAGAAAATTACTCTTGTATTGCGCAATTTTCCTCGCTATCGATTTTTTCTATTCACGAAATAATAAAATTCATTCTCGACTCGTGTCTCTTACAATTGTCGATCTGTATATTTATGCCTGTTTTGCCCAAGAAGAAACCCGGTCTACGTGACCGGGTTTTGGTTTCTTTATTCAACTCTCGGGTCTTGCGGCGCAAACTTTACGCTGTGCGCAATTCGACTTGCCGCTGCAGCTGCGACCGCCGCGATCAAGTCGTCCAAGAATGTATTGACGGTTTCACTTTTTTCGTTGTCGATTCGGTGGATGATCCCAAGCTTATGCTTGTCGAGATAGCCGAAATTGGTCAGCCCGATCGATCCGTATAGATTCGTAATCCCCAAAGCCAAGATCTCGTCGACCCCGTAAAGTCCTTCATCTGCCGCGATAATCGACTGCAGCGGCTCCGGGAACAGCTTTTGGTCCGCAATCTCGTCGATCGCGATCCCGGTGAGCACGGCGTGGATCGCCTCTCTTTTTCGCAACACGGCGCGGACATTTTCCACGCACATTTCCATCGTCAGGCCTTCGAAATAATCCTTTTGCAGGTCAAAGACGATCTCCGCAATATCTTCCAATTCGACTCCTCTTCGGCTCATGGACTCCACCGTCATGCGGTGTAGTTCATCCATGTCGTAGCGGTATCCGATTCTCTTCTTACTCACTTCTTCCTCTCCTCTTCTTCCATTTTCTATTCGATATCGGTCATTTCGGCCCAGCAAGCCAAGGAACCGGGTCCTACCATAAAGTCGCCCGCGCCTTCTTCGTCAATGGTGACGGTGTCGTGCTGTTCACCGAAGATCGAGGTGAATACTTTCCCGACTTGGTCCTTCCCGACCTGAATCCGTACGGTCCGTGCGTCGCCGTTGTTCACCAGGGTTACGAGCTTGTTCGGGTGCTCGTCGTTCCCGTGGCGGATCCAGGCATAGACGTGTTCGTCGATATACAGATCTTCCTGGTCGCCGTATGCCAAAGAATTTCGGATCTTCATGATGCGGTCGAGCGCGTCTTTGTGGCCGGGGATGGGGTTCTCTCCCGTTATCCCGTAGTAATCTCCGTAGAACACACAAGGATAGCCGTCCTTTCTTAACAGGATCAATCCGTACGCAAGCGGGATAAACCACGCGTCTACGAAATTCTCGAGCGCTTGCCCGGGCTGTGAATCGTGATTGTTGACAAAAGTCACGGCCAAACCCGGGTGCTCCGCAACGATCGTGTTGTCGAAGATCTTTCTCATATCGTACTCTTTTCCGCCTCTCGCCGCAGCTACAAAATTGTAGTGCAGTTTGACGTCAAAAAGATCCATATCGTAATCGGTTTTATATAAATAGCGGTCCAACACGGCTTCGTCCGACTGCCAGTACTCGCCGAGTAAGTAGAAGTCGTCCCCTCGCACGCTTTTAATATGGGATAAAAAGTCGTTCATAAATTGATGATCGATGTGCTTTGCCGCGTCGATCCGGAAGCCGTCGACTTTGGTTTCTTCGATCATCCATTCCGCCCACTTGAAAAGCTCAGCTCGCACTTCCGGGTGATTGTGGTCGATGTCGGCAAACATGAGATAGTCGAAATTTCCCTTCTCGCCCGAAACGCCGTACGCCCAGCCCTTGTTTTCGCCTAAAATTCGAAAGATCGCGGTCTCCTGATTCTTGTTGTCGTAATCGACTCCGGTAAAATGATACCAGTGCCATGTAAAATCTGAGTACTTTCCGGCTCTTCCCGGGAAAGTAAATTTCGTCCACGCTTCGATATCGTATGGTTCCGCGATCGTCTCCGTCCGATTGGCCGGGTTTACCTTGACCGCTTGGAAGGTTTCGAGTTCATCCGCCCCCGCCTTATGGTTCAAGACTACATCCGCATACACTTGGATCCCGTTTTCGTGTAGCGCGTCGATCAGCTTCAGGTATTGCTCCTTTGTGCCGTATTTCGTGGGAACTTGCCCCTTTTGGTCAAAATCGCCCAAGTCGTACAGGTCGTATACGCCATAGCCTACATCGAATCCGCCCGTCGCCTTCGTTTGCGGCGGCAGCCAAATCGCGTTGATCCCCGCCTCTACAAAATCGGGGATTTTTTTCATCATGTCTTCATAATATCCGCCCGAAGGTAAGTACCACTCGAACCCTTGAAACAGTATTCCGTTCTTCAAAACTTTCCTCCGCTCTTTCCGTTCATTCTGCCAATCCGACGGCGTCCGCGCATCGCACCGACACCTCGTAGGCTCTTTTTTTCTCTACTTCCAAGTCGTATAACAGTTCCGCCGACTCGTCCATCGCTTTATCCAACAATTCGCTCAACGCGTCCCCTTTTCTTTGCGTCAGCCGTGCGGTCACCGTCGTCTCGAAAAGATACGGGGAAAAGGCGATCTTCCCTTTCAAATTCGGGTCGATCCCGGTCATCGCCGCAAGCGTGCGCAGATCCGCTAAAAACTCGATCTGCAGCCTTTCCGCGGTTTTGGACATTTCTTCCCCTTGCGCACTGTAGGCTTCTTGTAATGCGATCTCCCAAAACAGCCTCTCGCCCAATGGACGACTCGCGATTCGCTTCGCCCCTTGTATGCGCCTGTAGACCTCTTTTAATTCCTGATAATACAAAAATCCCGAACGACACACCCGCTCGAGTAGCACATACTTTCTTTGCGTGGCGCGATACTCGGAAAGTCCCGTGCGCGCGTTCGGGTGGAGGGCTTTCGCGTAATCCGTGAGTTCGCGACAGATCACCTGAACCGACTTTCGGTCCTCGCCCAGCTCTTTTCTACAAATCTGCCGGTCAGCCAAAAGCTCGTGGGCTTCATCTTCCAGCGAGACGATTTCTTTCAAAAGCGTCTCGTACGCCAGCTGCGAATAATGCCTTCGAATCCCGGTCTTCGCGATATCTTGGTTGGACTTGCCTGCTATTTTGTGCACAAAAGAGCGCACGGATTTTGTGTTCGCATTTGCCGAGGCTCGCTTCGCACTTTGTACCTCCGCCCAAAAGCCTTCTCTTCTCCGGTACATATTGCGGAGTCTGCTTCTGATTTCGTCGTAGAAACTCTTTTTCGCGATGCATGCTTCTTCGGTTCTGTCGTAGGCATCGACTGCCCGTTTCCTTTCCTGAATCATTTTGCACCCCTCATTCCTCTTTACTGATACCCAAGCGCACGCTAAATTCCGCTCTTTGCGCCTTTTTTCGCTCTCGAAGGGCGAGGAAGAAAGAGGAGAGCATCCGGGACGCTTCTTCTTTATGCACCCCGACCGTAAGCTTTGCTTTGTGGTTGAACGCGGGGTCGTCGAGCAATTGATAGACGGAACCCGTACAACCGCGCTTTTCGTCCATAGCGCCGATAACGACCCTTTCCACGCGCGCAAGCAAGATCGCGCCTGCACACATGGCACAAGGCTCAAGCGTTGCGTAGAGCGTCGTATTTTGCATCCTAAGCACCTTCTGCGCGCGATGCGCACGGTCAAGCGCCACACATTCCGCATGCAGGAGCGGATGCGAATTTTGTACGATTTCATTCGTCGCCATCGCGATGATGCGCCCATCTTTCACGATCACGCAACCTACGGGGACCTCACCTAAGGCCGTGCTCTTTTGTGCGAGAAAAATGGCGATGCTCATGAAGAAGCGATCCTGATCAAATAA
>CAZFWK010000157.1:0-4104 GCA_964522555.1 uncultured Peptoniphilaceae bacterium
CCATCGACGTTGTCCAAGCAAGTAATGTGAGGTATACAGGGATTGAAATAATTCCATTGAGTCAAAACTTATCCCAAATCAACAATAGCCTCAGCATTAAAGCGAGTCAGGCAACGATTTGGGTGTCAGCAGTTGGGAAATCCGGAACTAAATCAGTTCAAATATCCGCCAGGCTGCAGAGAAAATCGAACGGAACATGGGTAAATGTAGCTACCTACTATGGCTCAGGTACATCATCAGCATCCATTAGCAAGACGCGAACCTTAACGCAAAAAGGCGAGTATCGTATCACGACGACGGTCACACTAAATGGATGGGAGAACTTGACGTACTATGACTATGCTTCCTATTAGGTGAAGAGTAAAAAGAGTAGCTACCGATCAAAATACGGACAGTTGGTCGTCGTCGGCGCTGGAAATATAAAATTGGTGAACAATGCGACAATCGTTCGGATCGGCCTCAGATCTGGGAAAAATGAAGATATACTTTAAAACAAACAATCTGAACAATTAGAAGGAGAACGTGATGAAAAAGAAACTCAGCCTACTGTTAGCTTCAGCTACAATTCTCTTCTTTGCAAATACGCAGGTTTTCGCAAGCGAAAAAATGGTAAGTGAAGAAAACCCAACTGAAAGTATAATCAAAAGTGAATCGAGTGTTGAAAAAATTCGTGACGATATGATAAAGGAAATAGAGCCGTTCGAAGGGCTAATTTTAGAGGAAGTAAGCAAAAGTCCGAGTACTAAAATAGACATAATGGATTCGATTCCATTGTATTCGCTGGAATTGGATCTACCATTTGGCTTAATTAGCCCGCTAAGAAATGGTGAAACCGTCTCTGGCTATAGAATCTATGGTATAGTCGAAGGCTATTATGAGACATTAGTTACTGCCGAGAGTAAAGAGGATGCCTTGTTATTCGAATATATCAAAAAAAAGCAGCCGAATCGATTTACCTTTATATTTCCTTTTACCTTTATCGAGGAGGATCAAAACGATTACAACGGAGTATTTTTGAATATAGGACCATTCGGAGCAGAAGTACTGACTCGTCCAATTGACATTTCGAATATACCGGAAGGTTCCAAGAATGGCATACCTGAGTTTATGGAACATCAAAAGACGCGTAACGAGAATTTTATTAGCAGTGTAAGTGATCAATCCAGATCAACCATCTCAGTTCAAGGCTTAACTCATTGGAGATATGGCGAATTTTTACCAATTTATTATGGGGATATAGCGCGTTATGGTGCAAATCAAAATTGGATGAAACCCCACTTGGCAAGAAATGGATGTGGGCCACAGCTGCTGCTCAAATGATGGCGTATTTAGCCAGACATTCAGGGACTAGCTTAAACCAGACAGAATTCGGAAGAAATTTGTACACTGGTGGTATGGTTAGTAGAAATTTTATTCCATATATGACAGATGTATATTCGAAAATATCGCCGAGTGTCCTCTTGGGAACACTCACAGTCGATCAATTATATCAAGGAGCTGAAAATTATGCGAATACAAAGGGTGTAAGGCTTTGGTCGTACACGATTACCGGGAGAAATTTGACTAACAACGTCAACTTCTTGAAAAGAGGCTTGTCGAATAATAGTCCAGTAGCTCTACTTACACTCGGAGCGCCAGACGCATTAAATTTTTTAAGATTACATTGGGTTACAGTAACAAATTTATTCTTGAAAAACAATGTGTATCACGTAACGGTACAAAGAGGAAATATCAATGCTTCAATTGAGTTCAATTATGAACTGTGGAATAGCAGTACGAACGGAAATGGGATGGTATACTTCTTTGTTAAGAAGCCTTAGAAATGGATGGTAGTACAATGAAGAAAATATGGATATTGGTTCTATCGTTTTTGCTTATCTTGGTCGGTTGCGAAGCGCCGAAAGCCGGATCTACTGAGAGTGACTACAATATGAAAACTGTGAGTGAATTTCGAAAATTGCAGAGGGTGCAATCGGGCCGTTATGAATTACAAATGAAAAGCGCTAAAGTAGAGGATAAAGTGGCGCATTTCGAATTCTACCTGATGAACCAAACAGTCGATAAAATTGAATATCAAAATCAAATTCAAGCTAAAGTAAGCCAGAATGGAAAAGAGGCTCCGGCAGCGATACAATATGCGATCCCTGCACCTAGTGATATGGAATCGTTGCCGAAAGAGACTCCGACGGAGATACTTGGGCCGTACGGGCTTTTAGAAATGTACGTCACCGCGAGGATTGATTCCGAACTGTTTACTGAGCTGATAATCACCCTCGATGATCAAACCGTTGTATACAAGCTCGAAATGGATGCAGACAATACGGAACAAGTGCTGCAATTGGGTGAGGAAGCAATCAGAAAATCGATTCCGGTAGAGGCGAATCTGTTTATTTTACAAAATGGGTATCTAAAAGACGGTACGGCCTATATTGAATTGAATCGAAACGGATGGTTGGGTGAAAAGACGATAAATGACCGTTACGAATTTACTTTGATCCACCAAAAGAATGAAATCACAAGCAATGACCTTGTCGAAGTTCAGTATTTGGATCCCATGTTTGCAATGACACCATTTTGGGGGATCGACGGTCTTGTTGAAGAGCAATACCGTGATCCGGGAGAAATTACAGTTGGTGCTTATACTCTGTCATTTCAAATTGGAGAGATTGAGAATGGCACTGACGTACTGATTCGGATTCGATCGCTTCAAAATGAAAACCTACAAGCGGAAGTACCATTTCAAATCGTTCACGAAATTAATAACCCGCTCTGCGCGATCTGTGACAAAGAGATGAACCTTTTTCCGGTAGAGTAGCGATCCGTGTCTTGCAAGCTAAACAAAATCCGGCAATCGAATGTCCTTCGAAGCCGGGTTATGGTTTTTTCGATTTAGAAAGTAGCGACTCCATCTCGTAGCAAAACTGTACCGAGCATCGCAAGGGAAAAGGTGGTGACGGATTGGTATTGTGATCTGAGTATATTGCCGAATTGAAGTTGCAGGACAGCGGATACCACAAGTAGCAAGAACCCTGCGATCACGCGGGGCATACTTCGCGCTTTCGCAGCATCCCTTCCGATTCCCATGGTCAGCCCGAGCGCAATTCCTGCAACTACCGGAAAGAGGAAGAGCGGAAGTACATATAGGTAGCTGCAACTTGCTTTTGGAGACACCCACAGGCAGCAGACGTTGCATAACCAAATACGATGATGAGTCCCAATTGCAGATTCTTTTTCATATGGAATTCCTCCTTTTCATTGTAAGAAAACCGGAAAGTCCTCTTTATTATACTAACCTTAATTGCGAACGTTTTGTGACATGAAACGAGAAAATATTCCTTGTGGCGAGAAATGTCATGCGGCTATTTCTTCTTATAGTAAAAGATCGCCAGCTGGGTGCGGTCTCGTAGCTCGAGTTTTTCCAAGAGTTTCGAGATATAGTTGCGGACGGTGCCTTCGCTTAAGTAGAGTTTCTGTGCGATCTCTCGATTGCTGAGGCCTTCGGATACGAGGGCGAATACCTCGGCTTCCTTTTCGGTTAAGCCCAAATCCTCATGCTTGTTGGACTTTGTGTCCTCAAGCGTGGGGATTTTTTTGATGACGGCGTCGCCGAAGACGGTTTGTCCGGCGTGTACGGCTCGTACGGCGGGGACGATGCTTTCGAAGTCGGATTTTAGGATATAGCCTTTTGTGCCGAGCTCGAGCGACTTTTGGATATATTGGTCGTTTAAAAAAGTCGTCAAAAAGAGAATTTGCGAAAAGCCGTATTGCGTGCGTAGCGCTTCCGCCGCGTCGAGTCCGGTTTTACCGCCCAATTGGATGTCGAACAGGCAGAGGTCGGGCTTGTGCTCGGCGTAGAGCGAGAGGGCGTCTTCGTAGCGATGGCCCGTCGCTACGACCCGGATGTCTACTTCTTGTTCCAATATGGTTTTGAGGGCGTAGCAGATCATCGGGTCGTCGTCAATCAAGATGAGTCGCATGGAGTGCCTCCTTTGGGAGTATGAGAAAGACCAAG
Organism: uncultured Peptoniphilaceae bacterium; assembly: GCA_964522555.1. Lineage (GTDB taxonomy): Bacteria > Bacillota > Clostridia > Tissierellales > Peptoniphilaceae > JAAYQA01. The sequence goes on from CAZFWK010000157.1 coordinate 4,013, forward strand.
AAGCCGTCTTCCGTGGAGAATTCGACGCTGCCTTGGAGCGATGCCGCGCGTTCACGGATCGATTGCAGGCCGATGCCTAAAGAGGGGATGGC
>CAZFWK010000158.1:0-4102 GCA_964522555.1 uncultured Peptoniphilaceae bacterium
GTTTATCTCCTAAGTCGTTTAACTTTTGCGGAGTGGAAATTACGATAATATTCTTCTTGCCGACTTGTCGAATGACGGCGGGTGAAATCTGCTGATTCCCACGCCCGAACAAATACCCTTGGCCGCCGATGGGCGAGATGATGATCTTCGCCTCCTTGCCTTCGATCGCTTCCAGAATTTGTTGTTCAGTCGCATCCTTCACGAGGATCTTTCCGGCTTGGACCACATCCTGTCCGAGAAGCGTGCCTTCCAGCTGCAATTGCTGCATCACGGCGCGCGTAGTCGAGCCCGAGCCTACGATATAAACCGTATCGTCGTTCATTTCTTCGCTTACATACAGCGCCATGCCCATGAGTGCGTCCTCGTCGGTTCCGGAGGAGGCGTCTTTGGAGGATTGCATCAGCCTGGGTTCGACCAATACATTCATCATGCCGTAGAGTCTTGCGGAGAGTCTACCGTCTCGAAACGCGTCTTCGTCGATGTCCATGACTTCCGCCGCTTGTGTCGTCGGTTCGCCGGTAATAAAGCTGAGCACAACGCGGCCTGCATTCGAGGGACTGGTCGCATAGACGGCGGAGTGAATCTTCACGCCTGCGGGAATTCCGATTACCGGGATTGATTCTCCGAGTACTTCCGCGACATTTCTTGCGGTTCCGTCCCCACCGGCAAACAGCAATGCTTCAATTCCTTCTTCGACCAAGGCTTGGGTGCCTCGCTTCGTATCGTCCGCTGTGCCTTCGAGCATGATATCGAGCACTTTCGCGTCGATTCCCGCCTTTTTGGCTTCTTCACTGCCCAATTCTCCCGGCAATGTATAAAGCTCGAATTGGTCTTTCACTTCCGCGATGATTTCCAATGCGCGTAAAGCCTTATCCGGCGATTCCGGAACCGCTCCGAGTGCTCTGGCACGGGCTACCGTGTCCGCTCCGTCTGTCCCTTTCAAGCCGACCTTACCGCCCATACCTGCGATGGGGTTTACGAGAAATCCGATTTTTTTCATTCTATCCTCCCTTTGGGTACTGTATTGATACGAGAGTAAGCCCTTGTGCCCCCATAGTGGGACCGGCCAGGTCTCTCTCGCCTTCTTCCAGTGCACGCACCAATCTGAGGATATCCGTTTTTCCTTCCCCGATTTGTACGAGTGTTCCGGTGAGTATACGCACCATATTATACAAGAAACTCTCCGCTTCATAGTGAAACGAAAGAAAAGGCTCCTGATATTTGATTTCAAGCCGATCGAGGGTGCGCTCGGTCGACTTTACGGGACTGCCTGTGGACATGAACGCTTTAAAATCGTGCGTTCCCAACAGATACGGAATCGCTTCATTCATAAGCATGAGATTCGGAAGCTTTTCCAAATGCGTCGAATAATTTCGAAGCTGCGGCGGTTGATGCTCCCCGATATAAATCGTATATTCGTAATGCTTAGACAGTGCGCTGTAGCGAGCGTGAAACAACTCGCTCACCTCCTCCGAGCGGATGATCCGGATGTCGTCCGGGAGCTTCGGATTTAGGTGATAGCGAAGCTTGTCCGCCGGGATAATCGTCTCTGCATCGAAGTGGGCCACTTGCCCGAGAGCGTGCACCCCTTTGTCGGTTCGCCCGGCTCCAGTCAATCGGATCGGCTCTTTCAACACTTTCTCCAGCGCGAGCTCGATCTCGTTTTGCACCCCGCGTGCATTCTCCTGCACTTGCCAGCCCGAATACCCCGATCCGTCGTATTGGATCGTTAGCTTGACCCGCATTACGGAAGCAAGAATCGGGATGCAATCAATGCCCCGAAAAACAGTACCGACAGACCCGCAGCGATCCAATCGCTCTTTCTCATTTGCAATGGCTTCAGCCTAGTCCGGCCTTCTCCACCCCGGTAGCACCTTGCTTCCATCGCGGTTGCGAGCTCATCGGCGCGTCTGAACGCGTTTACGAACAAAGGAACCAAAAGCGGCACCAGGTTTCTCGCGCGTCGAATCACATTACCGGATTCGAAATCCGCACCTCTCGCCATCTGCGCTTTCATGATCTTCTCCGTTTCCTCCATCAAGGTCGGAATAAAGCGAATGGCGATCGACATCATCATCGCGAGTTCATGGGACGGAACGCCGATTCTCTTAAACGGTGAAAGCGCGCTCTCGATCCCGTCCGTCAACGCGATGGGTGACGTGGTTAAGGTGAGGAGCGAGGTTCCCGTCACGAGGAAGATGAGGCGTAGCGCCATAAAGGATGCCTGCCGGATCCCCTCTCTCGTGATATTGAGAAACCAGATTCGGTAGATCACCTCTCCCGGCGTCAGGATCAAGTTAAAGAAGACCGTGATCCCGATAATGAAAAAGAGAGGTTTTAATCCCTTAAGGACCGACTTCGGGGGGATCTTCGATATGGCGATCACCACACCGATAAAGAAAACTAACGGGAGATAGCTCACAAATCGGTGGATGAAGAAGATTGCAATGATAAACAGCGTCACTGCAAAGAGCTTGACGCGTGGGTCGAGCTTATGGATCGGCGAATCGCCCGGATAGTATTGCCCGATCGTGATATCTTTAAGCATGGTGTAGTCCTCGCTCTCTGATATAAATCGCGACCGCTTCCTCTACCGTGAGCACATTCGTCGGGATATCCCATCCGGTTTTGTCTTTGAGTCTTTTCATCACTTTCGTGATATCGGGTACGTCGAGTCCAATTTCGTTGAGTTCTGCCTCCCGGTCGTAGATCTCAGCGGTCGTACCATCCATGACGACGGAACCTTTATCGAGCACGACGATTCTCGTGGCGAGTCTCGCAATGTCTTCCATGCTGTGCGATACCAGTACGATCGTAATTCCTTTTTCCGTATAGAGCGATTTGATCTCATCCAAAATTTCGTCTCGACCGTGTGGATCGAGTCCGGCGGTCGGCTCGTCCAAGACGAGCACTTCCGGCTTCATCGCGAGAACCCCAGCGATGGCGACTCGCCTTTTTTGGCCGCCCGAGAGTTCAAATGGCGAACGCTTCGCTTGCGTTTCGTAGTCGAGGCCGACCATTTCCATCGCTTCTTTCACGCGCGCGCTCACTTCATCGGGAGATAGCCCCATATTTTCCGGTCCGAAGGCGATGTCTTTTTCGACACTCTCTTCAAACAATTGATGTTCGGGATACTGAAATACGAGGCCGACTTTTTGCCTGAGACCTTTTTTTACGGCACTCGGATCCGTCGTCTCGATGCCGTCTACCGTTACGGTGCCGGATGTCGGTTTCATCAGTCCGTTTAGATGTTGTACTAAAGTCGATTTTCCGGATCCTGTGTGCCCGATGAGCCCGATAAATTCGCCCTTGTTTATCGTCAAGTTTACATCGCGCAGTGCATACTTTTCGAACGGATTGCCTGCGTTGTAAACAAAATTTACATTTTTAATGGTGATCATAATAAAGATACCAACTCTTCTACGGTGAGTACATCCGCTGCGATCTCGATGCCGGCACGGTTCAGCTCCCATGCCATTTCCGTGGCTTGCGGGACGTCCAGTCCGAGTCTTTTCATCTCTTCTACTTGCGAAAAGACTTCTCGAGGGGTTCCTTGCAGCGCGATCTTTCCTTCTTCCAATACGATGACGCGATCGGCGTCAACCACCTCGTCCATATAGTGCGTAATCAAAAGGATCGTCTTTTCTTCGACTTCATTCAGTTTCTTAATCGTCGCCATAATCTCGTCTCTTCCGATCGGGTCGAGCATCGCGGTCGGTTCGTCCATAATGATGACGTCCGGATTCATGGCGAGGATCCCGGCGATCGCGATCCTTTGCTTTTGTCCGCCTGAGAGCAAATGCGGGGCGTGATTTCGGTATTCTTCCATCTCGACTACGGCGAGCGCATTGTCGACCCGCGCTTTTAGCTCGGGCATGGGGACGCCCAGGTTTTCGGGTCCAAATGCAATATCTTCTTCCACGATCGTCGCGATGATTTGATTGTCCGGGTTTTGAAAGACCATACCCGCCCGCTTGCGGATCTCCCACACCAGGCTGTCGTCGGCAGTGTTCATGCCGCAGACCAACACCTGGCCGTCCGTGGGCAAAAACAGCGCGTTCATCAGCTTAGCCAGGGTGCTTTTGCCGGAGCCGTTGTGGCC
>CAZFWK010000159.1:0-2864 GCA_964522555.1 uncultured Peptoniphilaceae bacterium
AAAAAAAGAATCCGCTTGACTTTGCACTCTGGAAGGCGCGAAAAGTGGAGGATGAACCCGCATGGGAGAGCCCATGGGGGATGGGAAGACCGGGCTGGCATATCGAGTGCTCCGTGATGGCGAAGACGCTCTTGGGGAATACGATCGACATCCACGCAGGCGGTGCGGATCTGCAATTCCCACATCATGAAAACGAAATCGCGCAGTCTGAAACCTTAACAGGCGAGCCTTTCGCAAAATATTGGATGCACAATGCGATGATCACGATGAACGAAGAGAAGATGAGCAAGTCTTTGGGAAATATTCGCACGATCCACGAATTAAAAGAAGAGGTCGACCTGGAAGCGGTGCGCTTCTGGTTGCTCTCCGCGCATTATCGAAACCCGATCGACTTTTCGGGCGAAGTGATCGAGCAGGCAAAAAATGGACTCACCCGGATGTACACGGCTAAGGATCGACTGCAGCATCTGCTAAGCGTAACCGAAGACACAGGGGAGGCAAGTACCGCTCACCAAGGCTACTTGGACCAATTCGACGCCAGCATGGACGACGACCTCAACACGGCCGACGCGATCAGCATCATCTTCAACTATGTGAAGTTTGTAAATCAGGAGATCGACGAAAACTCGTCACGCATCGAAGTGCAAAAGGCGATCGACACGCTCACCACGATGGCGGGTGTGCTGGGGCTTCTTTACAAGTCGCAGGACAAAACGCTCGACGATGAGGTGGAAGCGCTCATCGAAAAGAGAGAAACCGCCAGAAAGAACAAAGACTATGCGGAAGCCGATCATATCCGCGACCAATTGAAAGAAATGGGAATCGAACTGAAAGACACCTCCTCCGGCGTCGTATGGAACAAGGTGAATTAAAGTGCGAGTCGACCTATTAAGCTGCACGCCAAATGGCGAAAAGTTGATCGCGGCAGCAGCCAAATTATGTTATTCAAAAACGGGAGTAGCGGATTTGATGGAGGGGATGACGGATGAAAATGCATCCGGCTTTCTTTCCATGCTTACGGACATCGGGCACGTGTCGCCGATCGAGCATGTGAGCTTGACCTTTGGCGTCGAAGGCGTCTCTCGCTCGTTGACGCATCAACTCGTCCGACACCGCATCGCGAGTTACTCGCAGCAGTCGCAGCGATACGTTCACCTGGCTTCTTTTTCGTATATTGTCCCGCCTTCGATCGAAGCGGACGAACAACTGAAGGCGCTTTTTGTGCGAACGATGGAAGACCTCCAAAGCGCGTACGACGCCATCGTCGAAGGGTTGATCCCTGTGAACTACGAAAAAAATCGCGCGATCGGCTTCAGCGAAAAGGAAGCGAAAGCGCGGGCGGAAAAGGACAGCTTGGAAGACGCGCGCTACGTCTTCCCGAATGCTTGTGAAACCAAAATCATCTTCACGATGAATGTGCGCTCGCTCCTTCATTTTATTCAGTTGCGCTCTTGTAATCGCGCGCAATGGGAGATTCGAGAGCTCGCGATCCGCGTATTGGAGCTCGCGAAAAAGGAATATCCGACGCTGTTTCGAAGCGCCGGCCCCAAATGCTTACAAGGCCCTTGCCCCGAAGGTCGTATGACTTGCGGAAAACAGGCGGAGGTACGCGAATTCTTCTCGCGCGGATCGGAGAGTATCGATGAGTGAAATCGTATACGGGAGAAAACCGGTTTTAGAAGCGCTACGAAGCGGCGAAACGATCGAGAAAATTTATATCCAAAAAGGAGAGCTGAAAGGCTCGATCGTGCAGATTCAGGCAAAAGCAAAAGAAAAGGGAGTCCTGATCCAAGTTACGGACCAACAAAAGCTCGACCAAATGACAGAAAATGCAAATCACCAAGGGGTGTGCTTACTGCGCTCCGAGATGGAGTACAAGACGCTGGATGAGCTTTTCACGATCGCAGAGGAGAGAGGAGAAAAGCCGTTCTTCCTTCTACTAGATGGCATTATGGATCCGCACAATTATGGCGCTATGCTGCGAACCGCCGAAGTATGCGGCTGCCACGGTGTCATCGTACCCAAACGCAATATGGCGCCAATGAGCGGGGTCGTGCACAAGGTTTCGGCAGGGGCGACCCAACATATCGCCGTGTGCCGCGTATCGAATCTGACGGACACCGTACTCAAACTCAAAAAGCGCAATGTGTGGGTGTACGGGGCGGACATGGGCGGCACACCTTACACGAAGACTGACCTGCGAGGAGCCGTGGCCATCGTCATTGGATCGGAAGGTGCGGGTATTGGCAAACACTTGGCATCCCATTTGGACGGAATCTTGGCACTACCCGTCCGCGGCAAAGTCGATTCGCTAAATGCATCGAACGCATGTGCCGTGATTCTCTACGAGGTCATGAGGCAAAACGATGCCTAAAGACGCGTTTACGGTATATGCCGACGGCTACAATATCATCCACTGCTGGCCGGCCTATTCCAAAAAAATCGATGGGGACTTGGATCTCGTGCGAAACCTCCTCATCGAACAAATGGCAGAATACAAGAGTCTTTCGAAAAACGAAGTGACTCTTGTTTTTGATGCGCACAAAGTAAAAGGGCGCTCGCAGGTGGAAGAGGAGTACAAGGGAATCCGCATCGTATATACGAAACCCTTGGAGACGGCAGACCTCTACATCGAACGGGCACTCTTGCGAACCCCGCCGAAATACCGTGTGATGGTCGTTTCAAATGACAGCATGATCCAGCAAATCATCTTGGGCCGCGGCGGCATCCGTATGACCGTACAAGAGTTTATGACGGGAATTGAAGACCAAAAAGGAACTCTGCGCAGGAACACACACAGGCAAAAGACGGCAAAAACGCAGAATCTGGTGTCTGTAGAGGAAGTCATAATCGAAAAATTGCGA
>CAZFWK010000159.1:2874-4025 GCA_964522555.1 uncultured Peptoniphilaceae bacterium
GTGTGGCAATTTGGCGGCAAAGTGGTTTTATGGTGGCACAAGGCTCGCTAAAAAACATGAAGTGATTAACAACGGGATTAAAATATCCGACTATAGGTTCGATGAAGATATGCGAGAAAAAAAACGAAAAGGGGAATAGCAGGAACAGTCAAAGCGCGTTGTTTGCGGCAGACTATACGGTATTGACTTTCAGCTCATCACGAGAACATGATTATGGCGTAGAGGATAAAACCGATCAATAGTTTATTCGAATTAAAAGTTAACCACCATTTAAGAGGCTTTAGCCGCAAGGGTTTTTGTTACTGAAAATATGGATCGATACATTTACTAATTTATGCAAACCTTTTACCGATGTCCAATGGAAATACCTTATCTATATAACTCATTATCGAGCAATTTGAACTTCCAGCATATGATGATGCCCGATTTAATAATCTGCTTAATCGAATTAATTGAAATTTTACAAAACTCATTTGTCGTGATAGAATTAAAAAACAATCAAAGAAATCGTTGCCATCGGGTGATTGTAGACTACATTCAAAGGAGGTAGCTCAATATGCTTAGAACAAAAAAATCATGGTTGCTATTCTCATTGTGCTTCTACTTTCTACACAATTTGTATTTGCAGCATGGAGTCCAAGAGGTACATTCTATTTGACAGGCGATGAAGCGTACAAGTTCACTACTGTTGACGGTAAGCAACTGTATGCTCTAAAGGCTACGAATTCAAAATACTTTTATGTGGATACCTACTGGCGAACAATGACCACTTCACCGGCATTTATGCTTAGGAACTCTAACAATCAAATGCGAAGCAATGAAGTAAATTGTGCGGTGGCGGGTGGAAGAGCCAATGGGACAGGAAACCAAGGATCGATAGGGTATAACTATTATGCATCCATGCGAGCCGGCTGGCTACAGTATGGTGACGACACGATCAACATAGACTTTACACCCGATTAGAAAATATCACCCGATGGCTTTGATTTGGAGGCAAAATATGGTTAGGGAATGGTTTGTATTATTTTGGAAACGTCCGGCTACGAAGATCATCCTTGTAAGCTGTCTAATATTGGGTGCGTTGAGCTTTGTATTTTCAAACGCGATTGTTATCAGCTCACAGCAACTCTTGCTTGACCCTCCCGAGGATA
>CAZFWK010000160.1:0-4023 GCA_964522555.1 uncultured Peptoniphilaceae bacterium
GTCGTAATAGACGGGGGCTTGGGTCGCGGGAGATTCGGTTCTCGGCGCTTCGGTCCTCGGCGTTTCCGTCTTTGGCGCTTCGGTGGTGGGCGGCTCGGTTGCCGGCGGTTCCGTTTTCGGCAATACGATCGGCACCGGGACGGGTTTGGGAACGGGTTTATAGCTTTCGGTACTTCCGTACACCTCTACGAGGTCGGCGATTTCGATTCCTTCTTCATAAGCATTGCGTACGAGGTCCGAAACCGAGTACTTCGCCAACACTTCCGTTTCTTTCTTTGACCCAGCCAAGATCATTTTCTTGATGAGCTCGAGCTTACCGGGCGTAATCTGCATTTTATTCGCTCCTTCAAGAATGGTCTCGGAGGGCGAGATTCGTTGTATGAGCACGAGGCTGTTTTTGTCACCAGCTTGCAGATTTCGCAGTGCGGCTACGGACTCTTCCGTTTCCCGCGCCACGACCTTTTCGCTACCGGATTCTACCGAGAGTAAAATCGAGCGCTGATCCTTCGGCAGTCTTTCATAAAGTAGCGTAAGCGCTTCATCCTTTTTCAGTCCCTTGAGCTTCAACCCGTCGATCAGATTTTTCGCCTCTTCATTGTAGGCCACGACCTCTTTTACTTTCTCCATTCGGTTGACGGAGAGCGAAAGTGCGGGGTTAATGTCGAGGTAGATCTTCGCAATTTCCGCTTGGGTCCACATCCACGAAACTCCTACGGCTAAAAGCAGCACGGCTGCGGCCATCATCGGTCGGAATCGGCCCCATCCGTTCGACTTCGGCTCGATTTCTTGCGCTGTGATCTCGTCGTGCGCAATCATCTTCACAACCGGCATGCTCTCGAGTTTCTCCAGAAGGTCGATGGGAGCTTCGTCTATGGCGCGTTTTAGTCTGCCTTCTATTTCATTTTGTTTCATTCGAACTCCCCTCCTTCCGTCAGGGCTTTTTTGAGCTTGGCAAGCGCTCGCCGATACTTGGATAATACGGTAGAGAGCGGGATATCCAAAGATTCCGCAATCTCCCGATGCTTATATCCGTTCACGGCAAAAAGCAGTACGATCTGCCGCTCTTCTTCCGAAAGCGTCTCCATGGCGGTTTGCAACACCAAGCGATCGGTCACGTCGGTCACATAGGAAAAGGAAAGATCGTCTTCCATATCGTGGTCGTCGTCCGAGTATCGTTTCGCTTCTCTGAAGTGCGTCATCGTAAGATTTCTTGCGATCGTAAAGATCCAAGCCATCGGCTTCCCCATCGGTTTGTACAAGTGGGCGGATGCGCGGATCTTCATATAGGTGTCTTGCATAATGTCTAAACTGTCGTGGTGATTTTTCGTCAACGACAGCACATAAGAATACAGAGCCCTCTCTGTTTGCTGATAAAGAAGTGCAAACGCCTCTTGATCCCCTTTGCCGATTTTGTGAAGTAAAGACTCGTCGGGCGGCTTATTTGTTGGACTCGATTTAGGTGAATCGGCCAGCCCTACCAGAAATGTAAGCAGCATAGATTACTCCTTCTGTTCAATTAACGCTGAAACCTGTCAATTTATTGCATGTTGTGAAAATTTTGAATTGTGGAATAAATGCGGTATCCTATCTAGTAGTATACCGAACGAAACCGAGGAATGAAAGAATGAAAGCGAACTATACCCAAACCAGTAACCAGGGAGGAGCCCGATGAAACTCCATCTCGTATCGCTTGGCTGTGACAAAAACCGCGTGGATTCCGAAGTGGTCTTGGCCGACGCCGTCCGTATGGGTCACGAAATCTCGGATGACCCCTCACGAGCTGAGGTCATCATCGTAAACACTTGCAGCTTTATTGAAGACGCAACTCGAGAAAGCATCGACGAGATCCTCTCCCATGCGCAATTTAAAGAAACCGGCGCCTGCCAGCAACTCGTCGTGATGGGCTGCTTGGCGGAACGGTACCGAGCCGAACTCTTAGATGAAATCCCCGAGATCGATCTGATGATCGGGACGGGAGAAATTCGGCAATTGGCGTCGATGCTGCCCACAACCGAATCGACCCACGAAACCCCGGACCGCGTCCTGACAACGCCAAAGCATTATGCGTATCTGAAGATCGCCGAAGGGTGCGACAACCACTGCACCTATTGCGTAATCCCCTCAATCCGCGGCGCTTACAAGAGCCGCCCCGCCGAAGAGATCATCAAAGAAGCCGGCGCGCTTGCGGCAAGCGGCGTCAAGGAACTGATCGTCATCGCGCAAGACACAACGCGCTATGGGGAAGATCTCTACGCACAGCCGATGCTCCCGCAACTTTTGCGCTCGCTTGCGGTGATCCCGGGAATCGAGTGGATTCGCTTATTGTACGCATACCCGGAAAGGATCTCGGACTCGCTGATCGAGGTGATGGCTGCGGAAGATAAGATCTGTAAGTATATCGACATGCCGATCCAGCACGCCTCTAACGTCGTACTCACCAAAATGGGGCGCCGCACCTCAAAAGAGCAGATCACGACAACGATCCAAAAGCTGCGCGAAGCCATGCCCGAAATCGCAATCCGGACGACCTTGATCGCAGGCTTCCCCGGCGAAACGCTCGAGCAACACGAAGAACTCATGGAATTCGTGCAAGAGATGCGCTTTGACCGCCTGGGCGTATTCCCCTATTCAAAAGAGGAAGGAACTCCCGCAGCCAAGCTCCCCGACCAAATCGACGCGGAAGAAAAGCAAAGTCGCACCAATGCGCTAATGGAAGCTCAGCAAGACATCCATTTCGAGAAAAACGAAGCCCTGATCGGCAAAAGCCTCCAGGCGCTAGTAGAATCTTGGGACGAAGGCGAGCAAATGTACTTCGCGAGAACCCAAAAAGACGCCCCCGACGTCGACTGCGGCGTATACTTCGAAGCGGAAGCAGACGTACACATCGGAGAATTCGTCACGCTCGAGGTAATCGAAGTATATGGATACGATTTGAAAGGAAATTTGGTCGGATAGAAAAAAGGAAGCAACCGAATGGGAAAAGAATGACCCATAAGGTTGCTTCCTGTTACTTGATTCGAAACATACCGTCCGTCTGTAAGGAGCGCTATATGGCGCTCCTCTACTCTTACTGCCCTCGGATTTCCGTCTCCGGGAGCACTTCCAGGTATTCAAGTCTGACTGCGGGGATGTAGAGAGTTCCGTAGACTTTGATGTCGTCAAAGTATTGGAGCTCGGTCGCGTCGCTTTCTTCGCGTAGATCCGGCCACCTTTCGCCGGGGATCTCTGCCGTAAACGCATAGTATGGGATCATCGCGCCTTGGTAGTTTTCCCGATACACGACGCTCGTTCGCGCGAGGAATTCTACGCCCGGGAAGTCGCCCGGACTTAGCGTCATCGCTTCACCCGATTTCAACTTTTCTACCGCTTCTTTTTCGGTCAGGATCGGATACTCCCCGATCTTTTCTCTATTGGTATTTCCTGAAATGCGGATCCACTCCAAGCTGCCGTCTTCCTTTTGTCCAAAGGAAAGAGTCCGCGCCGTCCCGCTTTGCAAAATTTCTTGTGCGAAACCGCGGTTCCGGACGATCAAGTCAAATATTCGCGTGCCGAAAATCGTATAATCACCGCCGGTAAGCACCGCGGTCGGGTCGGTGAGGCCGAGCGGTTTCCCGAATCGATCCGCCAAATAAGTTCCGGCTGCGAGGAGTTCCTCCGTGGTCGCCCCCGCTTGGAAATTCATCTGCTTCGGAATCTCCGGCACAGCGTCGCCCGTATAGCGTACTGTTGCATTTAATTGATCGTCGATATCGACCTCAAACCCCTCTCCGGAGAGCAAAATCGATTCTACGATCAAATCTTCCTTCGGTATCTCTTCTTCCCCTATGTCCGCATTCGGTTGATTTCGGCACCGGATTTCTTCCGTAATGGTGGATGCATCAAGCGCTAGCTTTTCCAAGACCTCCACTCCTACTTCTCGCATGCGATCCACATTCAACGGGGGTTGCTGAAATACCGGTAGAGTCGCACTCCCTTTCACTGCGTCGTAAAACGGATCCGGCTCCATTTCTTCCGGGGACTTGA
>CAZFWK010000161.1:0-4019 GCA_964522555.1 uncultured Peptoniphilaceae bacterium
TCAGATTCGCCATGCTGATATTTTTATCGATGACAAGTCCCTCAATCTGATGGAACATCGGGGAATGCGTATCGTCTACATCATCGAAACGAAACGTTCGGCCGGTTGCTACCATGCGGATCGGCGGCTTTTGCGTTTCCATAATTCTCACCTGTACGGGGGATGTATGTGTTCGAAGCACCGTATCGGGCGTAATATAAAATGTATCGCTATAGTCTCTCGACGGATGATCCTTCGGAGAGTTCAATTTATCAAAATTATTTTCTACGGTTTCAACTTCAGGCCCTTCTTCTACCCGAAATCCCATCGAGATGAACAAGTCTTCCAGCTCTTCCATGGTCTTTTGTAGCGGATGCCTGTGACCGATACGAAAACGATCTATATCCTGTGTTACATCTATTTTTTCCGCTTCCAAGCGCAATTTGCGAGATGCTTGCTTGAGTTCTTCCGCTTTACTTTCCATCGACGCTTCAAACTCCGCTCGCAATTCATTCACGAGCTTTCCGATCACCGGCTTTTCTTGCGGACTTAATTTACCCATTAGTTTTAGAAGTGCGGTTAACTCGCCCTTCTTTCCTAAGTATTGAATTCGAATGGATTCAAGTGCTTCTGCCGATTGTGCATCCTGAACCTTCTTAAACATTTGTAACCGCAATTCGCGTAATTGTTCTTCCATACTCATCCTCCCTGTTTGCAGAAATTATACCATATATTCGCATTTGAACGAATCCCGATCCCGTAGACGAAAAAAGGCAAGAGCCTTGCGGCACTCACCCTTTTGTAGAGAACACGATTTGCATCAGAATTGCCGCGGCTACCGCCGCATTCAACGACTCGGTTCGACCGCTCATCGGGATATAGATCCTCTCATCCAGAAGCGCGAGGCATTCTTCCGAGATGCCGTGAGACTCGCTGCCGATTACGATCGCAATTTTGTTCGGTAACTCGACCTCAGACACCGCTCGCCCGCCATCCAATACCGCGCCGTATAGAGCATGAGTCGTTTTAAGATGGGAAAGATCGGAATTGCGCAAGAGCACCGGAGCATTCCGGATGATCGACCCCATGCTCGCTTGCACGACTTTCGGATTATACGGGTCCACCGTGTTGCCGAGCAGGCACAGTTGAAAGTCGAATGCTTCCGCAGTCCGAATGACGGTTCCGAGATTCCCCGGATCCGTCATTCTGTCCACGATCAATACCCGATCCGCGTATCCGAGTCGACTCGCTTCGGGAATTTGCAGCACTGCCAATACCCCCTGCGGCGATTTTTGTTGGGTTAGGGTCGAGAACAAGCTCTCTCCAAGCCGGAATACGGGAACCGTATCGGGCAATTCACCTTGATACCGGTCCGTCACAAAAACTTCTCGAACCTCACCCGGGCGATCTCTGAGCGCTTCATAGAGGTGCTTTTCCCCTTCGATGAAGTACGCCTTTTCCTTTTGCCTTCCCCTTTTGTCACGAAGCGACTTTAAGCGTTTGATACGAGGATTTTGGTCTGAATCGATGCGGATCATTCTTGCATGTTTTCAAATTTATGGATGCTGTCTTTATGGCCAAGCACGATCAGCGTCGAATCTTCCTGGATCTTAAACTCCGCACCGGGATTTAATTGCACCTCATCGTCGACCTTGACGGCGATCACATTTAGCCCAATACGGCTTGCGATTCCGATTTCTTTGATCTTCTTCCCGACCCAACTACGTAAAGGCTTGATTTCCATTACATCGTATTCGTCGGAAAGCGTGATGATCTCAAGAATGTTTCGACTCGTGAGGGAATGCGCCAGTCTAATTCCACTATCTCTTTCCGGAAATACCGTCTTAGTCGCGCCGATTTTTGTGAGCACGCGCGCGTGAATCTCGCTCTTTGCTTTTGTGATGATGGTCGGAATCCCCATCTCTTTGCAAATCAAAGTCGACATGATCGTAGCTTGATAGTCCGTAATCATCGCGATGACGGCGATATCAAAATTCGAGATTCCCAGATCTTCCAAAACCCCTTCGACGGTCACGTCTGCCGTAACGGCATGCGTTACGAAATCCGCGATGGCGTCGATTCGCTCTTTGTTTCGGTCGATGATCAGCACATCATGACCAATTTCCTGCGCGGTTGCTGCGAAGCTTGAGCCGAAGCGTCCGGCTCCGATCACTACGATTTGTTTTTTATTCATATGATCACCCTACCATTACATTTCCGTAAGCATTAACCGAATCTTTCGGTTTTCGTCGTTTGATCAAGGCATAAGCCAGCGTGACAGGACCCACCCTACCCATATACATGGTAAGCGATAACAGCGCCTTGCTGATTGCCGATAACTCAGGCGTCAGGTCGATCGTAAGCCCTACGGTAGCGAATGCAGACACCGTCTCAAAAAGCGTCGTGATGAAAGCGAACCCTTCCGTCACCGAAATAAAGAAGCTCAACCCGATCACCCAACAGAGTCCCAACATGATGATCGTCAGCGCCCTTGTGACGACATCGGACGAGATGGTGCGGTTAAACACTTCAATCTTTTCTTGGCCTTTTAGTTGCGCTCTTGTCGAAAGCAAAAGAACTGCAAAAGTCGTCGTTTTGATACCGCCCGCGGTTCCTGCGGGAGACCCGCCGATAAACATCAAGATGATCGATAATACCGCCGTAACCTCATACATCCCGCCTTGTGCAATACTGTAGTATCCCGCGGTTCTCGTGGTGACGGATTGGAAAAACGCCGCCATCCACTTCGCCCAGGTCGGCAACTCGTGCATGGTAGCCGGATTGCCATCCTCTATGAAGAAAATTAAAATCGTACCCGATACCAGCAAAATCGCGGTGATCGATAAGACGAGTTTTGTGTGCAATGTGATCTGGTGTTTCTTTCTCGAGAACAAGTCGAGATATACACCGAAACCGAGTCCTCCGATCACAATCAAAAACGCGATGGTCAGCGTGACGACCGGATTTAATTGATACGGTACCAAACTGTCTCCGAATAAGTCGAAACCTGCATTGCAAAACGCGGATATGGAATGGAATACCGAATACCAAATTCCTTGTCCGATTCCGTATTCAGGGATCAGTTGGGTTGATAGTAAGATCGCCCCGACGCCTTCGATCCCGAGCGTGACCAGTACAATATAGCGCATCCAACGCACCATACCCGTCAGCGACTCTTGCCCGAACTGCTCCTTGATCACTAAGCGATCACTCAAAGTGATCTTGCGATTAAGTGCCATGGCGATCAGGATCGTCATCGCCATAAAGCCGAGGCCGCCGATCTGGATCAAAAGGATGATGACGACATGACCAAAAGTCGTCCAGTGCGCGAGCGTATTGTATACGACAAGTCCCGTGACGCAGGTCGCGGAAGTAGCCGTAAACAGTGCGTCGATAAACGGCGTAACAATTCCCGCCTTTGAAGCGATCGGCTGCATCAATAACATGGTGCCGATCAAAATGGTAATCATAAACCCAAGGGCTAAAAACAACGGCGGATTTTGTTGGATCGTTTTTTTCGGTTTGGTAGGCATTTTATCTCCCCACGGAAAAAGCCCCTAAAAAGGGACTTAAGCTTCTTTTACGAGTTCAACCAATTGTGCGAAACCTTCGGGATCGTGAATTGCCATCTCGGAGAGCATCTTGCGGTTGATGTCGATATTCTTTTTCTTGAGACCATCCATGAATTTACTGTAGCTCAATCCGTGTTGGCGAACCGCAGCATTGATTCTTGTGATCCAAAGCTTTCTGAAATTTCTCTTTCTTTGTTTTCTTCCGATATATGCGTTCGAAAGCGCCTTCATGACCGCTTGATTCGCCGTCTTAAATAGTTTGGACCTTGCGCCGTAATATCCTTTAGCTTGTTTTAATACTTTCTTATGTTTGCGATTGGTATTGACCCCGCGTTTTACTCTAGCCATTTTCTATTTCCTCCTTATGGGATCATATGGTCGATTCTTCTTTGATCGCCTGCGCTGACCAAAGTGGATTTACGAAGATTTCTAATTCTCTTCGGTGATTTCTTACCGGTGATATGACTT
>CAZFWK010000162.1:0-3954 GCA_964522555.1 uncultured Peptoniphilaceae bacterium
CGCCACAGGCGCCAGGCGGGTTGCCTGCGTATGGCGACTTTCATGTGCTGGAGCTTGCACTGGATCGACCGGTTGCGATTTCTACTTTGGCGAGTACCGCCCTGGCGGATCGGATTGCAGAGGAGATGCCGGGGGCGATCAGCATCGTCGGGAAAACGGAGACGGAGAATATCGGGGTCGAGAAGATCGTGCGAAATGTGTTGGCGACGCCTTCTATTCGGTATCTGATCGTGTGCGGGCAGGAGTCCGTAGGGCATGGGAGCGGGAGCACGATTTTGGCGCTTGCCGAAAGAGGGGTAAACGCGAAGATGCGGGTGCAGGGGGCGCGGGGTCGAAAGCCGATTCTCGCGAATTTGACTTTGGATGAGGTGGAGGCGTTTCGATCGCGCGTCAAGGTGATCGATATGATTTCTTGCGAGGATATGCCGGAGATCATTCGCAGTGCGCATGAGCTTGCAAAAGAAGTAGGAGAGGGTGAAACTCCTGAACCGATCCTTGCCCCCGAGGTAGAGATGATGGTGGCGCGTCCCAAGGATCCGCATGCGGTAAAGCTCGACAAGGAGGGCTACTTTGTCATCTTGGTGAAGCGTTCTGAGGGGCTTCTCGTGATCGAACACTATGCGAACGATAATCGCTTATTGCGTACGATTCAAGGCGACAATGCCAGGGACTTGTATTGGACGATTCTCGACTACAGCTGGATCAGCGAATTGAGTCATGCCGCGTATCTCGGGAAAGAATTGACTCGTGCCGAGCTTTCACTCAAAACGGGAGCCGAGTATGTGCAAGATAAAGCGTAAAGAAAGCAAAAAAAGAACAGGGAGAATGACTCACCTGTTCTCAGTGTAATGACAAAGTCCGTTCAGTCGAGCCCGGTATACCCCTTTCGGCACGCTCACGGACCGCTCGGCCAGGATATGGCCTCAAGGGGTACACCGGGCTCTCCTTCACTCCATTTCGAAAAACAACTTCATCTATAGACTGAGAACAGGGAGAATACCTCTCCTGTTCTTTTACTTTTACTATTGTAATTCTTTTGGATTGAGTCGCATTCTCTCGTCATAGTCTTTTAAGAGTGCCTTTACTTGCGGCGCCAGGATCAACAGCGCAACTAAGTTCGGGAAGACCATGATGCCGTTGAACATGTCTGCTAGGTTCCATACGAAGCTAACTTGTCCGGTTAAGCTCGAGCCGATGATGATGAAAAGGCATACGAGCAGGCGATACGGTGTGATCCCTTTGTGGCCGAAGAGGAAACGGACATTGGTCTCACCAAAGTAGTACCAACCGACGATCGTGGTGAAAGCAAAGAAGCTTAGGCTGATTGCTAGAAACACTGCGCCGAACCCACCGAATGCGCGGTTGAAGGCTTCTTGCGTGATGAGTGCCGCTTGCAGGCCGCTCGTGTGCGCGTTGGTAACCAGGATTACGAGTGCTGTAAAGGTGCAGATGATGATCGTATCGAAGAACACGCCGAACATGGCAACCATCCCTTGTTGTACGGGGTGTTTTACGTTTGCGGTTGCATGCGCATGCGGTGTGGAACCCATACCGGCTTCGTTGGAGAAGAGTCCGCGTGCAACCCCAAAGCGAATCGCGTGCTTCATTGCAATACCGGCTCCACCACCGAGGATGGCTTGCGGGTTAAATGCGCCTACAAAGATCGAGCGGAATGCCGGGCCGACTTGGTCCGAGAATTTCACCAGGATGACGATTGCGCCGATGATGTAGATGAGCGCCATAAAGGGAACCACGAGCTCCGCAAAGCTTGCGATACGCTTCATGCCACCGATGAATACGAGTGCCGCCAGGATCGCGAGGATGACGCCGATCGCGACAGGCGGAAGTGGCGTAACTTGGGTAACCGCGCCTGAAATCGAGTTCGATTGCACGAGGTTTCCAACCAAGCCTAGTGCGATGATCAGGGAGATCGAGAAGAAGCCTGCCATGTACTTGCTGCCGGCAAATTTTAGACCTTTGGAGATGTAGAACGCTGGGCCTCCGATATACTCGCCGTCTTTTACTTCGCGGTATTTTTGTGCGAGAACGGCTTCCGAGAAGATCGTACCCATTCCGAGAATGGCACTGACCCACATCCAAAAGATCGCTCCGGGTCCACCACTGAATATAGCGGTTGCAACACCTGCGACATTACCTGTACCTACTTGTGCTGCTATGGCTGTTGCAAGCGCTTGGAATGAGGACATCGATTGGACATCGCCCTCTTCCTTTTTCTTGAACATGTCCCCGAAGGTTTGCTTTAAAGTCGCGCCGATACGGGTAAACTGCGGTAGCCCCAAGTATATCGAGCTGAAGATTCCCAGTCCTACCAAGGCTACAACCAAGATAGGAAACCAGACGACGTCACTGATCGCCGTTACGATGGAATTAAGAGTTTCCATTATGACTCCTTTCAAAAAAATATAATAATTTACGACAAGATCATAACACGTTGTTGCACCCTTGTCACGACCCGGTTACTATGATAACAAGTATGATCAGAAAAAACAAGAGCTAAAATCGTTAAAATTCAGCGGATTATAGAAACTGAGCGTTATTAATTGTTTTTTGAAGACTAAATAATGTAAATGAACAGAATAAGAAAAGGCAATACATTAGAGATAATTAATTATTAACACAAAGTTAGTTCTCCACAAAAAATCGGCGGGTTGCATGGCATCCGCACCGATTTTTCTACACTTTTTTCAGTTCCTCGACCAGATTTCCGTCTCTTTGCGCTTGTTCGATTCGCTCGATCCCTTCCGGGTCCAGGTGGATGAACGCGATGTGTTCGCCCTTGTCGTCGACCCCCATCACGGCCTCTCCGTCTTGGCCGCCTTTAAAGTCCGCGTACACATGCACACAAAAGGTACGCATCGCTTCCATAGCGGCTTTTTTCGCAGCTTTCCTTCTCCGTCTGTATTGATTCGCTTCTTTTTTTGGAATCAGATACGCGTCAACTTTTTCGAAACCTGGATATCTTCGTCCCATTTTCATCCCTCCTTATTGAATAGAATAGCACATTTACGGAAAATACCTTTTCTTTTGTCTTTCGATTAGGGTAATCCGCACTCATATCGGGTATGTAAGCAAAAGAAAGGGAGGCGATTTTGTTGAAATGTAAATTGTTGCACGTTTGCTATCGCGTTGAAAATCTGGAAAAGTCGGTAAAATTTTATGAAGAAGCATTGGGCTATGTGGAAGTGAAGCGCAAGGATTATCCGAAAGACAAATTCACGCTCGTGTACTTGGAAGATCCGCAAACAAAGATTGAGATCGAGCTCACATACAATTACGACCACGGGCCTTATGATAGGGGCACGGGCTACGGTCACTTTGCCGTACACGTGGATAATTTAGACGAAGCGTATGCCATACACAAAGAAATGGGATGCGTAGTGGACGAAATGTATTCGCTTCCCGGTAGCGACAACACCTTTTACTTCATCGCAGACCCGGACGGGTACCAAATTGAAGTAATGGGAAAGAAAGCATAACCTGTGCTTACTGCGCCCTAGCCATGTGGCGGGGCGCTTTTTCAACCGTAATATTTGCAGATCCTACTCCTGTGAGGTATATTGCCTTATGAGAAAGCTTTTAGGAGGAAAAATGCAAAGCAGAAATATATTGGACTATGTGCAGCAAGATCGGTTCTCGACCGGCTTAGGCATACAAGTCGTTTCGATCGAAAAGAACCGGGCGGTGGGCGAACTCACCCCGACGGAGGAACACAATAACCCGAACGGCGTCATGCACGGCGGTTGTGTATTCACTTTGGCCGACACCACGGCGGGAGCCGCGGCACACAGCCTACACGAAACGCGTGTCACCACAACGGGTGGCGAGATCCACTATTTGAAAGCGATCAAAGGGGTCAACAAAGTGATCGCCACCGCGACGCTCTTACGAGGCGGAAACCGAATTTCCGTTTTCGAAGTGCGAATTACCGACGAA
>CAZFWK010000163.1:0-1729 GCA_964522555.1 uncultured Peptoniphilaceae bacterium
TCCGCTCTGCGATCTCAGGCGAGAGTATCGCGTAATAGGCAGAGCTGCCGTTTTTCGCGAGCGCTATGTCTTTCTTTAAATAAGTGCGGTGTAAAAAGTGCAGGATAGAATACTGTGCGTTTTCTCTTGTGAAGGGGATCAAGCGGTCTTGCAAGAGGGTGACTTCGAGGCCGGCGTTTTGGTCGAGTTGGTCAGCGAAGTTTTTCAGGTATTCCTTTCGCTCGCCTTCGGTAAGGAAAATCCTATGGTTAGCCACTTGGATCTCGCCGTGCCGGTAGAAATCTCTTATCATGGCTTCCGAGTGGATGAAGCGGATTTGCTCGTCTTGTATGATGCGATCGGATTCTTCGCGTATCCTGCGAATTTCATTGGCAGCTTCTTTAGAGATCGCTTCTCTTTGTGCGAGCGAGTGGATGATCGCATCGGTTAAATAGAACCCGTTCCGGCTTGAGCTTGCAAACAGGGCGTTCGTAGACGACGACGAGAAGCCTTTATAGAGCATGTACTCGAAGTCGGGTTCGTCTACCGGCTGCAATAACAGCTTAGAACTATCGAATATCGGGGCGACTTGATTGTAGGTATATTGGATAACTTCAGGGTCGTTCGAATAAAACATCAGGCTGCTCGTGTTGCTTTCGTCTATCACATAGTAACACGCAAAATGATCTTTGCAAATGAGGCAATTGATGCCGTCCGTTTGGTTTCGGTCGTAGAGTTGGATGTCCAAAGGAGCCGTGCGGATCAAAAAGTTAAAGAGCGTGTCGAAGTAGTCAGACGGCTTAGAGGGAAATGTATGGCTGGATATGGTGGCTCGCAGTTGGATGTCGACATTCTTGGTGACGGTGAGGTCGAAATCCGTGATCGTTTCGGGCATCTTTAGGATGAAGGGATCGAAGCTTAAAAGGAGCTCGAGGTCTTTGTCGGCGCTGTGCACGAGTTCGTCGATTAGAGACATCGTAAAGGCGATGATCTCGTCGTGTCCCGTGATGGCAAGGGTATGGCACTATTCTTTTTGTTCCATGATCGGGGCGACAGAGAAAGGCTTAGTGTGCTCATAGGCGTCTACCAAGAGGCTATGTATAACACTGCGCACCGACGCATGGTCACTTAAGAGTACGGGTCGATGGGATAGAGCTTGGAGATCATCGAACCGTTTATTTTCGTAGATCGAGCGGGAGAAGGAGTCCGCTAGGGATCCTATGAGGGTGTCGAGCCCTTTTGCCGACGGGAGTCTTGACCCGCTCACCCATTTGCTGATATTTGAGTTGTGGTAATCGATTTGCTTGGCGAGATCGATATGCGATATTTCGGTGATCTCGATTAATTCCGTAAGTAAAGTGGAAAATTGCATACACATCTCCTTTCGAATCATATCGCGATGTATGCAATTAGGATACCATATCTAGAAAAGATTACAAATATTGTACACTTGTAGAAATTGGGGAAAACAATCGAGATACATATGCACTATTGCGCGCGGGCAAAGTCCACCGGGATCTCTTTTTGGTCTAACGAATCTTAATTGATCGACAGGCTGAATTGCGGTTTATTCACGCTTTTCATATGTTACAATAATCCTATATTTATGGCGTTTACCGGAGGGTAGTATGAGCGAACCGATCAAAAAGAAGAAAAAAATAGAAGATGGCCATTGGTGATTGTTTTTTTGCTGGGGTTTGCGATCCTTTGTTATCCCTTAATCAGCCGATTGTATTATGAGCAGGAAGCT
>CAZFWK010000163.1:1739-3556 GCA_964522555.1 uncultured Peptoniphilaceae bacterium
GACCGCCATTTCAGACTTCGAGTCGACTCGCTCCACGATCGACCAAGCGGAGGTCGACGAGCGGATTGCGCTTGCGAATGCGTACAATGAAGCGCTTGTGACGAACTCGTTGTCGGACCCGTATGCAAAAGAGCATGCGGCGGGGGTGGCGGAGTATGCTCGTATGCTCGAGATCCACGAGAAGATCGGCCATGTGCAGATCCCAAAGATCAAGGTCGACATTCCGATGTACGCGGGAACCGCAGAGGTCGTCTTGCAAAAGGGGATCGGGCACTTGGAGGGCACGAGCTTGCCTGTCGGTGGCAATAGCACGCATTCCGTATTGACAGCGCACCGGGGGCTTCCCAATGCGAGGCTTTTTTCTGAGCTGGACCAGTTAAAGGTGGGCGATAAATTCTACATCCACAATATCGGCGGGACGCTGGCGTATCAGGTGGATCAAGTGAAGGTGATCGAGCCGTCCGACTTTTCAGACCTATTGGTAGTGCCGGGGCACGACTATGTCACGCTGTTAACCTGTACGCCCTATATGATCAACTCGCATCGGTTGCTCGTTCGGGGGCATCAGGTGGATTATGTGGCGGAGGTAGAGGAAAGGCTGATCGCAGAAAATGAGTCCGCCTATTACTATAAGTACGCGTTTTTTATCACACTGGGGATCTTGCTGTTTATTCTTTTTGTACTTTTAGTGAATCGCATCAAAAAGAGAAAAGCAAGAAAGAAAGCGGCAAAAGCCAAAGCCCAACAAGCCGCCATGGCGCCCGAGGAGAAGCTGAATGAAGAGCAAAAGTCGTAGAAGAAACCTTCTGATCTCGGGTGCGATCTTCCTGCTGGGTTTTGCGATCGCGGCGTATCCTTTGGTCAGCCGATTCTATTATCGGATCGAGGCGAACCGAGAGATCGTGGCGTTTGAAGAGGGAAAGGCCGCGCTCCTATCAGAGGAGGTACTCCACCGGATCGAGCTTGCCAAAGCGTACAACCAAACGCTCGACCCGTCGAAGATCGGCGACCCTTATACCGACAAAGAAAAAGAAGGGATCGCAGAATACGCCCGCATGCTCGAGCTGCACGAAAAGATCGGGCATATCGAGGTGCCGAGGATCGGAGAAGATATCCCCATCTACGCCGGCACAAGCGAAGTCGTGCTGCAAAAAGGCGCCGGGCACTTGGAAGGAACAAGTCTCCCGATCGGAGGAAAAAACACGCACACGGTCATCACCGCTCACAGGGGGCTGCCAAGCGCGAAGTTGTTTACCGATCTGAACAAGATGGTGGTCGGCGACCGGTTTTACCTCTACAATATCGAGGGAGTGCTTGCGTACAAGGTGGATCAGATCCTGACAGTAGGACCGTCTGACTTTGACCCGGTGCTGGTAAAAGAAGGCAAGGATTATGCGACGCTCTTGACCTGTACGCCGTATATGATCAACTCTCATCGCCTGCTGGTAAGGGGAGAGCGGATCGACTATGTGCCGGCGGTAGAAGAGAGGGACATCCAAGCAAGCCAAGAGCACTATATGTATAAGAATTTGTTTTATCTGACACTGGCAGTGTTGGTGCTGGTAGTGGGGTGGTTGATTGTGAAAAGGGTAAAAAGAAGGAAGAAGTAGGAGGCGAGGGGGAGGAGAGAAGTTACCCTCCAACAAGTACCTATTTCACGAGGTAAGTACACATGAATCACAAAAACAAACGCAAGCGCCGTATCGGCCTTTTCATCATCGCATTGGGGATTGGGATGCTACTGTATCCGCTGACCTCTATCCTATTCAATAGCCTTATGGCGGAGCGCCGTATGGCGAGTTTTCGTGTGCAGGAGG
>CAZFWK010000163.1:3566-3952 GCA_964522555.1 uncultured Peptoniphilaceae bacterium
GCTTTCTGCAGAGGATCGCGCGCGGTTCTTCGCGCAGGCGGAGGCGTACAATGCTTCGCTGGATGGCACAGCGGATGGTGCTGTGGACCCATTTGAGGTGAAAAACTACGCTACCGTAAGCCCGCTCGAATTCGGTGAAGATGAGGTATTCGGCTACCTTTCCGTACCCAAGATCGCGGAGACGCTCCCGATCTATCTGGGGGCGTCGGAGCATCATCTCTCGATTGGGGTTGCGCAGGTGGACGGCACGAATCTGCCGATTGGGGGTGAGGGCACCCGCTCCGTCATCGCGGGGCATCGAGGTTTTACCACGCAGGCGATGTTTCGGAATTTGGGTGAGATGGAGCCTGGCGACATGATTTATATCACAGCACTTGGGCAGGATC
>CAZFWK010000164.1:0-777 GCA_964522555.1 uncultured Peptoniphilaceae bacterium
TGCATAAATCGTGACTCCATCAGGGGAGTCCAACGCCTCCGTAGATTACGCTCGTATTCCTCGCGCACGTCCCCAGCTGAACCTTCGTCCTCTCAATCGATAGAGAAGAAGGTGAGGACTCGTCTCAGAGTCGCACTTATGGACATCCCCTGACTCCGTCACTTAGGCTATGAATTACCCCATGCATGATTTGCAATTGATATTCATGAACTAGGGGATAGTCATCACTCTTAGCAACTGCATGGCATAGCCGTTCGGTTGCTTTCCTTATGCTTGTAATTTTCGTAGGAATAGTTTGGTGCGGTCTTCCGTCGGGTTTTGGATCAGTTTGCGCGCCGGGCCTTCTTCCAGCACGATCCCTTCATCCATAAAAATCGCCCGATCCGCCACCTCCGCCGCAAAAGCCATCTCGTGCGTGACGATCACCATCGTCATATCTTCAGAAGCCAGACCCCGTATGACATGCAAGATCTCGCTGGTGAGCTCGGGGTCGAGCGCTGATGTGGGTTCGTCGAAGAAGAGCATTTTAGGCTTGAGGGCAAGAGCTCGCGCGATCGCGACCCTTTGCTGTTGTCCGCCCGATAGACTCGAAGGATAGGCATTGGCTTTTTCCGATAGATTCATCTTGGAAAGGAGCGCCAAGCACTCGTCCTTGACGACTTGGGCGGAGCGTTTTTGCACGCGAAGAGGCGCATCCATTAGATTTCTGAGCACCGTCCAGTGCGGAAATAAGTTGAAATCTTGAAATACCAATCCGAATTCGCTGCGGATTTTTTT
>CAZFWK010000164.1:787-2371 GCA_964522555.1 uncultured Peptoniphilaceae bacterium
CGCCGTAAACGGGCTGCCCGTTCTTGAAAACCACAGCGGGCTCATTAAAGTACTCGAGTTCACCCGCATCCATCGTTTCCAAAAAGGTACAACAGCGAAGAAGAGTGCTTTTTCCGGAGCCGGAAGGCCCGAGAATTGCCAACACTTCACCTTCCGTAACCGTGAGGCTGATACCTTTCAGCACCTCATTCGTGCCGAAGGATTTTACCATATTTCGTACTTCCAAAACCGTCATTTCACACCTCAAATCCGATAGTGAGAGACGGAATTTTCCATCTTCTCCATTACAAAAGCCACGACGAAGTTAAAGATATAGTAAAAGAGTCCGGCGATCAAATAGGGCTGTACCGAGGCCTGTGCGGATGCGAGTTGCTTTGCGATGGTGAACATCTCTGCGTAGGCGATCGCAAATGCAAGCGAAGTATCTTTTACCAAGGTGATCACCTCGTTTGTAATGGAGGGTAGCACCCTTCTGAACATTTGCGGAATCAGGATATGCACAAAAGCCTGCGTTTTGGAATATCCCAAAACCTGCGCGGCTTCCCGCTGCCCCTGCGGAATGCTCTGGAAGCCGCCGCGGTAGATTTCCGCGAAGTACGCGGCGTAGTTGATCGAGAACGCGAGGATCACGGCATAGAGTCGGTACGACATGCTGATCTGAATGCCGAACAGATAGTACGGACCGAAGTATACGACTAAGAGTTGTAGCATCAAAGGCGTTCCGCGCATGATGGAGATATAGAAACGCAAGAGCGCGGAAATCGGTTTGATACGACTCATTCTCCCAATACAAACCAAGAGACCGAGAGGGATCGAAAACAATAGGGTAAAAAAGAAGATCCCCATTGTTTTCAGCATCCCGTCGGCCAGTTGTGTGATGACTACCGATGTACTCATACTTACTCTATGATCGAGTCAAGCAGGTCCCATTTTTCCGCGGTCGTTTTGAAGGTGCCGTCTGCTTTCATTTCGTTTAGAGTTTCTTGTACTTGATCGCGAAGCGCGGTATTCCCCAGCTTAAACCCGATGCCGTACTGTTCTTTTACGATCGGCTCATCCAAAATGATGAAACCTTTCCCGCCTCTGGAATCGATTTGGTATTTCGCAACTCCGACGTCCAATGCAACCGCATCCGATGCGCCGCTTTCCAAGTTCATGAAGGCGGTATTGTAGTCCGGCACTTGCTCGAGTGAGCTGAAGCTTCCCTTAAGTGCTGCGAGGTCTTCGCCTTCGAGAGCCTTAAGCGCGGAGGAGTCCGCCTGTACTACGACGACTTTACCGGCCAGATCCGCATGCGATTTGATTCCCGAATCTTCCTTCACGGCGAATACTTGCGAGTTGTCGACATAGGGATCGGTCCATAAGTAGAGGTCTTCTCTCCCGTTGATCGTAAAGCCGTTCCAGATGCAGTCGATCGTGCCCGAGTTCAGCTCCATATCCTTCGCATCCCAGTCGATCGGTTGCTTCATCAGCTCCCAGCCTCTTCTCTTCGCTACTTCAGCAGCCAGATCGAGGTCAAAGCCGACATAGTCGTCACCCTCTTTGTAGCCGTAGGGGGGGAAGTTGGCGTCGAAGCCCACGACA
>CAZFWK010000164.1:2381-3913 GCA_964522555.1 uncultured Peptoniphilaceae bacterium
TGTAGTAGCCGTCTTTGCTTTATGATTCTTTTTGCGCTTTTAATAATATCCTTGTCTTTGATGAAAAATGACAAATATAAAAATCTTTCCTTTTTACTATTTGATAAAAGAAATAATTTGTCGCCTTCCTTTTTTCCTTCGCCTGTGGATGCCGCATCCGTAGTTCCGGCTTCTGTAGCCGTGTCAGTTGTTGCAGGTTCCGTGTTTCCACCGCCCGTACAAGCGGTAAAGGCCAGTGCGAACACAAGAACCAGCGCCATTAGGTATCTTTTCACATATTTCACTCCTTACCAATTTAGTTAGATAACGTGGCACTCAGATTATACAACATAATGCCGGTATGATTCAATCAAAAAGCCGTAATTTAAGTGGGATTAGATTTTCAAGACGCAAAAACCGGTACGTTTCCAATCGGTACCGGCGTAAAGTCCATGAGTTGACGCTTTCATGTAAGCTGTTTATAATTGTAGTATCTAAAATGAAAGAGGTTATATACTATGGAGGATCCTGCGAGTCAAGCTTTGTTAGGACCTATATTACTGATTGTACTACTTACACTCATCAACGCATTTCTAGCCGGCGCCGAGATGGCTTTTGTGTCGTCGAATCCCGCAAAGCTGAAAGAACTCGCCGACCAAGGCGATAAAAAAGCGAAGAAGGCGTTGCTACTCTTAGACGATTCCGATACATTTCTCTCTGCGATCCAGGTAGGGATTACTTTTGGGGGCTTCTTTAACTCGGCCTCCGCATCTCAGACATTTGTTTCGATGCTGTCGCCCCTATTTCGAGGCGTTCAAGCGGCCGAAACCATCGCCACGATTATCGTGACGATCGTGATCTCGTATATCACACTCGTGTTAGGCGAACTCTATCCCAAACAGTTGGCACTCCAAATACCGGAACAATACGCGCGGCTTTCCGCCGGACCGATTACGGTGATCAAAACGGTGTTCAAGCCTTTTATTTGGCTGTTGACCGTGTCGACCAATTTGCTCAAAAAGATCACGCCGCTTGACTTCACGAAGAAAGAAGAAAAGCTGACGCGTGAAGAAATGAAGACGCTTTTGAGCAGCAGCCGCAATGACGGGGCGATCGACATGGGCGAGTTTAATATGATACGAGGCGTTCTTTCTCTGGACACGAAAATTGTACGAGAGATCATGATCCCGCGTGTCGATACGCAGATGATCGATATCGAAGATTCTTTCGACGAAATCAAGGAGCAGGTTTTTAGCGCCACCCATTCCCGCTTTCCGCTCTATCGAGAAGATAAAGACGATATCGTGGGCATCTTACACATCAAGGATTTCTTTTTGCACTTGGATGAGCTGAAAGAAGGAAAAAAGCAAATCGAAGAGATCGCAAGACCGCCGCTGTTCGTACCGGAGAGTCTGCACATAGACGAACTCATCACGATTTTTCAGAGTTCAAGACAACACTTGGCGCTCCTGCTCGATGAATTCGGCGGATTCGAAGGGATAGTATCCTTAGAAGATTTGATCGAAGAGATCGTGGGGGAGATCGAAGACGAA
>CAZFWK010000165.1:0-3913 GCA_964522555.1 uncultured Peptoniphilaceae bacterium
GAGTACGTCTTTACGGAGCGCTTTGACCGTCTCCCTCGCGATGACTTTGGAGCCGATCGCCGCTTGTATGGGCACCGCGAACTGGTGCCTCGGAATTTCGTCCTTTAAGCGTTCCGCGATCTGGCGCCCGCGCTCATAGGCTTTTTCTTCATGTACGATCAGGGAGAAGGCGTCGACGAGCTCTCCGTTGATCAGGATGTCCATCTTCACAAGTTCGGATTGCTGATAGCCGGCCAACTCGTAGTCGAGCGAGGCATAGCCTCTCGTTTTCGACTTGAGCGCGTCGAAGAAGTCGTAGATGACCTCGTTTAAGGGCATCGTATAGTGCAGGCTGACCCGCTTTTCATCCAGATAATCCATCGACTTAAAGATGCCGCGTTTATTCTGTGCGATTTCCATGACCGAGCCGACATAGTCCTTCGGCGTCATGACGGTCGCGTTGACGATGGGCTCTTCCATATAGGCGATCTCGGCGCGGTCGGGCAGATTGCTGGGGTTTTGGATCGTGATCATTTCGCCATCTGATTTCATGACATTGTAGATTACGGAAGGGGCTGTCGTGATGATGGCTAAGTCAAACTCGCGGTCGAGCCTTTCTTGGATGATCTCCATATGCAAGAGTCCCAAGAAACCGCATCGGAAGCCCGTGCCGAGCGCTTGCGAGCTTTCCGGCTCGAATACGAGCGAAGCGTCGTTCACTTGCAGCTTTTCGAGCGCGTCTCGTACAGCCGTAAATTCTTCGCCTTCCGCCGGATAGATCCCGCAATACACCATGGGTACGACTTTTTTGTAGCCGGGAAGCATCTCTTCCGTGGGATGATTTGCATCGGTAATGGTGTCTCCCACGCGCGCATCGCCGACATTCTTGATCGAAGCGACTACATAGCCTACGTCGCCCGCATCGATAGAAGCCGATTCCCTTTGGATGCCCGCTGTATAGCCGACCTCTGTCACCTCGAAGGTTTTTCCGGTCGACATCATCTTAATTTCCATCCCCTTTTTCACGCTGCCTTCAAAGACGCGTATATACGAGACT
This sequence comes from uncultured Peptoniphilaceae bacterium, assembly GCA_964522555.1. GTDB lineage: Bacteria > Bacillota > Clostridia > Tissierellales > Peptoniphilaceae > JAAYQA01. The sequence continues at coordinate 1,037 of CAZFWK010000165.1, forward strand.
ACACCCTTGTAGCTGTCGTAGTACGAGTCGAAGATCAGCGCCTTTAGGGGCTTCTCGGTTTCCTGTGTGGGTTGCGGTACATGCTTCACCACGTATTCCAATACGTCGTGGATGCCGATCCCCTCTTTTGCGGAGATGAGCGGCGCGTCGGTCGCGTCGAGTCCGATGATGTCTTCGATTTCCATGCGCACATTGTCGGGGTCTGCACTGGGTAGGTCGATCTTATTGATCACGGTGAGGACTTCCAAGTCTTGCTCGATCGCGAGATATACATTGGCGAGCGTCTGCGCTTCTACGCCTTGCGTGGCATCCACTACCAGAATCGCCCCTTCGCATGCGGCAAGGCTTCTCGAAACCTCATAAGTAAAGTCAACGTGCCCCGGCGTGTCGATCAAATTGAGGTCGTACATCTCGCCGTCTTCGGCTTTGTACTTCAGTTTGATCGCCTTCAGTTTGATCGTGATCCCGCGCTCGCGCTCGAGGTCCATGCTATCCAAAACCTGTGCTTGCATCTCGCGGCTTGTCAGCATGCCCGTCGCTTCGATCAGGCGGTCGGCAAGGGTCGACTTGCCGTGATCGATATGTGCAATAATGCTAAAATTTCTAATGTTTTTCATAATCCCATCCTTCTATTTTGCCAAAGGAATCCCCGAGGGGAAAATACCGATAGAATACGACGCCTTTGATCGACTTATGCGGAATCGGGCCGAAGTCGCGGCTGTCGTTGCTGGCGCCTTGCAGGCGATTGTCTCCCATTACATAGTAGCTTCCCTCGGGTATCTCAATCTCATATACGTCGCGGTCGATATAGGTCGGCGCGCTAATATACGGCTCATTCAAAACCTCGCCGTCGATCGACACCACGCCTTGCGAGATGCGGATCGTCTCTCCGCCGACTGCGATGATTCGCTTGATGAAGTCGCGGTGCGTGCCGTCCTTCGGGTCTAAGATCACGATATCGCCCCGTTTCAGCTCTCTGCTTTGAATGGCGATGCGGTTTTCCAAAAGAAAGTCTCCGTTTTGTAGAGTCGGTACCATCGAGTTTCCAAACACGAGGGTCGGCGTGAGGACATATTGCCGCACGAGCAGCGCCAATACGATGACGACGATCAGTTCCATAAACCACTGCATGCGACCCTTCTTTTTATCTTCTTCACTTTTTATCGCCTCTTGCGGTGCTTTTCCCGCAGCGGCAGTCTTATTGCGTTTCATCGTGTGCCTCTTTTCTCCACTTAATCGAGTATCAGTATACCACAATCGGGAAACGCAAGTGAATGCGTTTTGCTCAAAGCCGGCAGAGATTTCATCTTTTTCGTGAGATTCCCGCTTATTTCTTGCATCACACCCGCTTGCGTGATAAAATGCATATGTTATAATTCTTCACTAGGAAGAGTTTTAGAACGGAGGTGAATGGAATGGCAAATATTAAATCTGCATTGAAACGTATTGATATCATCAACAAGAAGACCGCGATGAATAAATCGAAAAAATCGGAAATCAAAACGTATATCAAAAAATTCGAAGCTGCGATTGAAGCGGAAGACTTGGGTCAAGCGCAACAGAACTTTAAGGTGTTGGAGAAAAAATTGGCTCAGGCTGCCGGCCGTAACCTCCTGCACAAAAACGCTACCGCTCGACGTGTTTCCAGCATGCAACGCAAGCTGAACGCACTCAATCAAGCATAAGAGTCAATCACGCATCCGCAAGGGAATCTTGCGGATGTTTTTATTTGGACTCTTCACAAAGCTGCATCACCAATACGGTGAGGAGCGTGTCTTTGTCAGCTGGGGACCGCTTCAAATCCGATTCGGTATCGTACAGATAGCGCATCATGCGGTAGAGCGTACGGTATGAAAAGTCTCTCGCGCTCTTTGCGAGCTTTCCGTATTCAAAAGGCGACATCGACAAATACTTCGGGCCGCTCGGGTTCTTCGGGTTTTCCAAATACGCTTTCACCCGGATCAGGTTTCTGATGTGGCGTACGAGCATATAAAACACACCGAACACGTCGATTCCACCCTGCCTGACCGATTGATAGATGCGGAGCGCTTCGTGCGATCTCTTTTTCGATACGGCGTCCATCAATTGGAATATCGTTTCGGTAAAGGGGGCGGGCAGCATAAAAGCCACGCTGTCTTCTGTGATGGTCCCCTTTTCTTCTGCGATCAGCGAAGTGAGTATGTGGTCCACATCGTACAAATTTTTCTTCGCATGCGGATCTAAATACAAGCTCCTCGTGCTGAGCAGGCGAACGGCGCCCGTCGTGATCTTCTTTCCCGTGCGTTGGACGCGCCTTGTGATAAAAGCGTTCAAATCACTTTCGTCTAACTTTTGGAAGCTTACGAGGCGATCCGCTGCATCGACCTTTTTTACAAATTTTCCTTTAAAAATCGTATCGTGCGGTGCGATCATGATGAGCAATAGGCTCTCCGGGAGCGTGTCCATATAGTCGTAGAGAGCATCGTATACCGTCTTATACTTCCCCATACCGTCTTTTGTAAAGTCGCAATTCTTGATCAACAAGATCCGCTGAGCGGAAAATACCGGGAGTGTTTCGGCTGCTTCCAAAATCTGTACCTGATTGTTTTCTTCTAATGTGAGCTCTGTAAAGTTGAGCGCGCTCATTTCGCCTAAATAATCTTCTTTTAAATACCGCGTTACAAAATCCAGGAGATACGATTCACTCCCGTATAGTAAATAGAGTCCGGATACGGCTCTTTGTTCAAGCTTTTTTTGAAAGGCGATACGCAACATAGTGGCTCCTCCTGCCTTCTTTTTTCACCCAAAGACCGATCGGTATCATGCCCAAGAAAGATAGAGCAGTGAAAAGATCGGGTTTTGACGTCGGATACGTGTGGATACGCGATCCGTGGTTGG
>CAZFWK010000166.1:0-3897 GCA_964522555.1 uncultured Peptoniphilaceae bacterium
CGATATCGAATTGAACGAAGAAGTATCGGACACGGATCCGGTGTACCCTAACGCTCGTATTTGACCGACGACATAAACGGTTAGAAAGACCAGCGTCGCGATGCCGGCCAAAAAGTGTACGGCCCTCTTTTCCTTATCCGTTCCTCTATGAACGCGGGAAAGGTATTCGGGGATTGTGAGTCCACCTCGATCTCCGGCTTGTTTTCGTAAGTAATTGGCAAACCATAGGGTACCGAAGCAGATCGCGGGCGCATAGAGAAAGTTGGCTAATAACTCGATTGTCCCGTATGCATAGGCAGTACCGGGTGCCCCGATGAATCCCCAACCGCTATAGCCGGTTGCGACCAGCGCCGCTGCACCTACAAACGGTCCGATTTGCTTTCCGCCCAGCAAATAGCCTTCGTCTGTGTCCGCGCCTTTGACTTTACGTCCCGACCAAAATCCTACAAATACCATGAGTAAGCAAGTTATGATGAATATTGACCAATTCCAAATCATTTGGTTCGCACATCCTTTCGTTTCTCTTTATTCTCTTGATAGAAAAAATTGATCAGGGGGTAAGCAAGTAAAATAATGCTTGAAATGATGAAAGCATCTATCGTCCAGTAACCCGTCATTTGTCTTCTCCTTCCTCTTCTCAACCGAAATTGAAATTATCAGTGTGATGCGAATCGTTTTTTTGAATGTAAATGTTTTTAAATAATTGGACTGAATAGATCGGCTGAACAGAGCAAAGGATCTGATAACCGATCTACCAGTCCGAGAAGCGCAATCTGCAAGGATCGTGGACTCGACCAGCGTTGCGCCTCCCATGCAATATTGATCCGATTTGACTCGACTCTACGAATCATACCGGGATTTGCATCTACTTTTTGATAATATTGTGTGCCGGTCCGTAGGGGAACTTCGTGATATTTTCAATCGTTCCGTCATAGTTGATGACGAGGATGTCATGCTCACGGTATCCACCAGCGCCCGGTTGTCCTTCAGGAATCATGATCATCGGTTCCATCGAAACTACCATACCAGGTTCTAATACAGTTTCGATATCTTCACGGAATTCCAGTCCGGCTTCTCTACCGTAATAGTGAGAGAGTACTCCGAACGAGTGGCCATAGCCAAATGACCGATTCGCCAGGAGGCCGTATTTTCTAAAAATGTCATTCAGCTCGGCAGCGACATCCATACAGCGAACGCCAGGTTTGATGAGTTCCAATCCTCTTTCATGTACTTCGACATTGATCTCCCAAAGTCTGAGAGAAGCATCGTCAACATGGTCTAAGAACATCGTTCTTTCTAACGCAGTGTAGTATCCGGCGATCATCGAAAAAGAGTTATGGCTGAGGATCTCTCCCTTCTGTACTTTTTTGCTGGTCGCCCAGTTATGTGCACCGTCCGTATTAACTCCGGATTGGAACCATATCCAAGTGTCTCTGAGATCCACTTGCGGGTAAAGCTCAGCGATCTTGCGAGTCATCGCTTGTGTTCCTGCGAGAGCTACCTCGTACTCCGGAACTCCTTCAGCGATCGCTTCAGCAACCGCGTATCCGCCGACGTCACATACGTGCGCGCCGTCTTTAATGAAGGTAATTTCTTCCTGCGACTTGATCATTCTAAAGTGCATGCAAGCCTGCGACACGTCTACCAGCTCAAATGTGGGGAAAGCATCTTCAAACAGTTTTTTTAGGTCAATCGAAACTTCGTCGAATTCGATTCCGAGTCGGCCTTTGGTGACGCCGGCTTCTTTCAATACGGTTTGTACCGCAAAGAAGTAGTTGTCTCTCTTCCAGTCTGTGTAGACAATATTATCTTGATAGGATCGTCTCCACGGCATGCCGCCGTCGATATTCGCAGTGACGGTGACGTGCTTATCTTGGGTTACGACTAAGCCGTAATTTCTTCCGAATGCGGTATAGAGATATTCGCTGTAGTAGCAAATATTTTGATAAGAGGTAAAAAGAACCGCATCGATTCCTTTTTCCGCCATATGTTGACGAAGTTTTCCGTTTCTTCTTTCCATTTCCTCTTTCGAAAAAACTGGTTTCGCCTTTTCACCATTTTCTAGATGCTTGATTCTTTCCAGGTCCGAGAATTGTGTCATTTTGAAGCTCCTTTCAAATTTGTATTCACTCTAATAGTTGCAAATATCGTGCCAACTATTTGGAGAAGGAGCAAAATGTGTAGCAGAGGTTGATAAATACGACACGAATCAATTCGATGTATTCGTTCGCGGAGAGAATTCGTATACGAATCTCGTAAAAATAATTTGCGGTTGTAAAAATATCTTGCTTTATTTCGCAAAATATTTTGCGTTTGAATTTGTTTTACCTGGTGAATTGGACTAAATGTACTATAATGATAGCATGAAGAGGGGGATGGGTTTGGATTATTCGATAGCAAAAATTAATATTCAAAACATGGAGTTTGCAGAAGCCTATGTTGAAATGTTCGATTTATTGGACGATTGCATTTTGGTTGTCGATATGGAGGGTAGGATTGTTCTGCTCAACAAGGCCTCCGAAGATTTGGATGAAGTAAGTCGAGAAGATGTAATCGGAGCGAAACTGGATCAAGTGTATGTATCGGAACGCTATCATTCGGCTACCATGGCATGCCTGAATCATAAGAAAGCGGTCATCAACAAGGTACAGAGCTATACGACGGTCTATGGTAAAAGCGTACTGACGATCTCGTCTTCTTACCCGCTCGTGAAAGATCTTGAAATGTTAGGCGTGATAACCATCACGAAAGACATCACAAAATTTTATAAAATTATGGATGTCTTCCATCATTATGAGCCAAAAATCGGAAAGAGCATCGAAGGGAATTCACTACATACTTTTGACGATTTAATTGGAAAGAGCGAAGCGATCACGAATGCCATCGAAAACGCGAGGATGATCGCTACTACCAGAGCCAATGTCCTGATCTATGGAGAGACCGGCACCGGTAAAGAGCTTTTTGCACAGAGTATTCATACGGCTAGCGGGGTTTCCGGGAATTTTGTCCCGATCAATTGTGCCGCGATCCCCGAAAATCTATTGGAATCTCTTCTATTTGGAACGTCCAAAGGGGCATTTACCGGGGCAGTCGATTCGGCCGGACTCTTCGAAGAAGCGGAAGACGGGACGCTCTTTTTAGATGAAATCCACGCGATGAGTGCGGATCTCCAGGCGAAGCTATTGCGAGCGGTCGAGACCAGAAAAATTCGAAGAGTCGGGGAGACCAAAGAAGAAAAGATTAACTTTCGCCTCCTAACCGCGATCAATATCCATCCGCAAGAAGCGATCAAAAACGGACTTTTGCGAAGAGACTTATACTATCGTCTCGGCGTTGTAACCGTAACCATACCCGGCCTTCGGGATCGTACGGAGGACATTCCTTTATTGGCTCAACATTTTTTAGAAAAGGCCAATGAAAGTCATTTTAGACACATAAGCGGGATTTCGGAGAGCGTGCTCAAGGTGTTCTCGGGATACAATTGGCCGGGCAATGTGCGAGAACTGGAACACACGATCGAGCACAGCTGTGTGGTAGCGGAAGAAGGCGGGCAAATTCAGTTCGCGGACTTACCGACATTTTTTAAAGAAAAAATCCAAGAGACGGTTCCGGAGGGAGCTCCCGTATCCGGGGATACGAGTCACATTTTCGAAGACGCATCACTCGAGGCATATTTGAACCGGATCGAAAAGCAAGTGATCGAAAACCATCTCGAGAAGAATAATGGAAATATTTCTCAAACCGCGCTTCAGCTCGGAATGAGCCGACAAGCATTAGGGTATCGCTTAAAAAAGTTGGGAGTTACTCCTGCGAACCGAAATGGGAGGCGTAGTTTTTAAGAATGGGAGCACATATGGAGATCATTGCGAGAATACACACGGATTTTCCGACAAAGTT
>CAZFWK010000167.1:0-3873 GCA_964522555.1 uncultured Peptoniphilaceae bacterium
TGGTCCGAATTCACAGATGACCTCCTATGAAAAAAGCTGCTCCGAATGAAGCAGCTCCTTTGAGTTCTTATTTTACGAGCGTATAGTCGAATTCCTTCGTGCCTTCGATGACATTGTACACATTGGTGTACCCTTCTTTTACGAGGGCGTCGGCACCTTTAATGCTTTGCGTGCCGGTGTTGCAGTAGAAGACGATCTTCTTGTCTTTCGGCAATTTATCGAGATTTTGCGGAACTTGGTCCAATTCGATATGGATCGCATTTTCGATGTGACCTTCGTTGAAGTTCTTCGCCGGTCTGTAGTCTACGATCACGACGTCGGGATCCTTCATCATTTCGAGGAAAGTGGTCGCACGGATATCGGTATGCGTGTAGAGCGGGTATTCGAACTCTTTTACCCCTTGGCCATTGGTCACATCGGTGAAGCCTGCTGCAACCAATTTATCGCCTGCATCCGCACTCTTCTTACCGGTGTTGCAATATACGATCACAGGTTTTTCTTTGAAATCCTCCACTTCGGAAATGCGAGCATCCAGTTCATCGACCGGAATGTTGATTGCATTTGCCAAGTGACCTGCGAGATATTCTTCATTGGAGCGCACGTCGATGATGAGCGTCGCATCTTTCAGATCTTTGTTGTTGATCAGGTCGAGAAGCGCTGCCCCTTCCATCGCCTTTACAGCGGAGGCTCCGCCTTCTTGCGCGGCTTCGGTTGTGGCTTCCGTTGCAGCCGGTGCTGCCGGTTGGCAAGCTGCCAGTGCAAAAACTAATACTGCAAGTAACACAAACTTTAAACTATTTTTCATTCTGTTCTCCCTTCGGATTTTGTCATCATTATACCATCATTGACAGGATTTTCGCCGACTAATGCATTGTGATATTTTATGTCTCTATAAATCTTTTTTATGATAACTCGAAACAACTTTCGAAGATAAATTTTCCCGTTTTCTTGCATGACGTTTCGACTTTTGATATAGTGAAAAAAACATCGGAGGTGCCATGACTTCCATACTCAATGTCCATTCAGAAATCGGGAATCTTAAATCGGTTCTCCTGCATCGGCCGGGTCGCGAAATCGAAAATATGACCCCTGCATCGATGCACAATCTCCTCTTCGACGACATCCCTTATGCGGAAGTCGCGATGAAGGAGCACGACGCATTCGCAACAACCCTCAGAAAAAACGGTGTAACCGTCCACTATACGAAGGACCTTCTCGCGGAAAGCCTGCAAGACGAAAGCTTGAAAACCGCGCTGGTCGAAAAGTATGTCGAGGAAATCGGCCTCCCCTCACCCGGGAGAATTGAAGCGATCACCTCTTTTTTGCTTTCGATAAAAAATCTCTCGGACCTTTGTGACCACCTGATCGCGGGGCTTACGACGGATCTGTTTCCGGACTTTCGAAAGGAAACGCTCACCGATTTCGTCGATTTTTCTACGATCCTGACCGACCCGATGCCGAACCTGTACTTTATGCGCGATCCGCTCGCGGTCATCGGAAAAGGGGTCGCAATCAATCGCATGTACACCAAAGTCAGAAATCGCGAAACGCTGTTGATCGAACACATCTTCAAGCACCACCCCGTATACGGAAGCGCCGAGATCCCGCACTGGTACGACCGGCAGGACTTGCGAAGCCTGGAAGGCGGGGATGTACTCGTCCTCTCCCCCGAAACGGTGATGATCGGGATCTCTCAACGAACGCATCCGGGTGCGATCGAGTGCATCGCGGACCGGCTGATCGGGGAGCATACGGGCTTTACGCGCGTCATTGCGATCCGCATCCCGAAAATCCGCGCCTTTATGCATCTGGATACCGTGCTGACCCAAGTTGCGCACGATGCCTTCCTGATCCACCCCGAGATCGAGCCTGAGCTCATGCTCTTCGAACTCACGAAAAACGCGTCCACAGGGATCACGATCAGAGAATACGAAGAAGACCTCACCCATGTACTGGCGAAAGTCCTCAAGCAAGACCGCATGCGCCTGATCCCCTGCGCCGGCGGACACCCGATCCATGCGCCCAGAGAACAGTGGAACGACGGATCGAACGCTCTTTGCATTAAACCGGGTGAGTGCATCGTGTACCAAAGAAACTGGGTCACAAACGATCTGCTCGACAAAAACGGGATCAAACTTTACGAAATCGAGTCCAGTGAGCTCTCACGCGGACGCGGCGGCCCACGATGCATGTCGATGCCGCTCGTACGCGAGCCACTGTCCGAATAAAGGAGGAATAGCGATGCCTATTAATTTACGAGGAAGAAGTTTACTCACACTTAAGGATTTTGACTCTGTAGAGATCCGCTACTTATTGGATCTTGCGCACGATCTGAAGAAGAAGAAAAGAGAAGGCGCAAGAGGGAGTCTTCTCGACCGCAAAAATGTCGTCTTGCTGTTTGAGAAAGCCTCCACCCGCACGCGTTGCGCTTTCGAAGTCGCAGCCATGGACGAAGGCGGGCAGGCGACCTTTTTGGGGTTCCAAGACAGCCAAATGGGCAAAAAGGAATCGATCGAAGACACCGCAAAAGTGCTCGGCCGCTTCTACGACGGGATCGAGTTTCGCGGCTTTAAACAAGAAATCGTGGAAACCTTGGCGCAACACGCCGGGATCCCCGTATGGAACGGGCTTACCGATGCCGATCACCCGACTCAGGTTCTCGCAGACCTCCTGACTTTAGAAGAGCATGTCCATAAGCCGCTTTCTCAAGTAAAACTGGCCTATGTCGGCGATGCGAGAAACAATATGGGGAATGCATTGCTGATCGGTGCCGCCAAGATGGGACTCGAATATCGCGCCATCGCTCCCCGAGAACTATGGACAAAAGACGAGCTCTTCGACGAAATGCAAGCCGTAGCCGCTCAAACCGGCGCCAAGCTCATCCGCTCCGAGTCGCTGGACGATGTAGAAGGGGTCGACGCAATTTATACCGACGTATGGGTATCCATGGGGGAAGACGCGTCCTTCGGAGACCGTATCGCGCTCTTACGACCGTATCAGGTCAACCGCGAGTTGATGGAGAAGACCCAAAACCCCGCTTGCATTTTCCTGCACTGCTTACCTTCTTTCCACGACCTCAATACCACGACCGGAAAGCAAATCTACGAAGAGTTCGGGCTCCCTGAAATGGAAGTTACCGATGAAGTATTCCGATCTTCCGCGTCCCGCGTATTCGACCAAGCGGAAAACCGACTGCACACGATCAAAGCCGTGATGGTCGCCACCATCGGAAAAATATAAAATAAGAGCCGCAGACTATGATCGAGTCTGCGGCTCTTTTCTTCATACACTCAAGTGCGCTCTATAGCGTTTCGTCGTCCATATAATTCGGCTCGTCGATCCGGAGTCTTTCTTCGTCGGGTCTGCGATATTCCGCGTGCTCCCCACTTTTCGGCGCTTCCCCATCGAAGCGTTTCGCGGGTTGGTACTCTTTGATCACTTCAAAAGAGGGCTTGTGATAGTTACCCTTTTGCGGGTTGCCCCTCTCGTCCGGAATTTCAGGCTCTCTCGGGTCGACCGGATCGGCCTCTTGCAAGGAAGGATCCGTCACATAGTTCGGCTCGTCGATCCGCAGGCGATCCTCTTCCCTCGGCAATGCGACGGTCGGCTCCACTGCGATGACCGCATCCGCCGTGCGCTGTACTTCATCCGGTTCGACCGATTCCGCACCATGCGCATAGCGAAAATGGGTCCGTGCAATCGCCTCATCCTCTTCGATCGCAAGAAGAATTTTACCGTCCAGGATGGCATTTCGAAAGAGCGCTTGGTCCTCCTCTTCCACATCAAAGTGTTCGAATAAATGATCCAGACGATCACGTCCGCTCACCCAGTCGACGAAGCGATCAAAGATACTCTCTTCGCGCGCCGGGTCCA
>CAZFWK010000168.1:0-3840 GCA_964522555.1 uncultured Peptoniphilaceae bacterium
GGACTCCCCTGATGGAGTCACGGTTTATGCAAACCCATTCAGTTCATTTGACTTTATCTACAGTCTGCGGTGTTACACGAGGTAACACCCTACAATAAGCTGCAAGTCGCGGTACTCTCTAGTAGATCCTTCGATAGGAATACCCCGCCGATTTCAGCGCATCCAACACTTGTGCGATATGCCCGTGCCCGTTCGACTCCGCCGTCACTTCCAGCGCTACATTCTCAAATCGATTCATCGCCTTGAACTGATTGTGGTCGAGCTTGATGACATTCGCCTTTTCGTTTGCCAGGATCTGGGAGATTCGAAGCAGCTGGCCCGGAACATCCGGAAGCTCTACGCTGAAGCAGAAGATCCGCCCGCGCGAGATGAGACCCTTGTTGATCATGGAAGACAGCGTCACGACGTCGATATTGCCGCCGCTCACCAAGCTTACGATCTTCTTGTTCGTCACCGTGAGCTTCTTGAGCGCCGCTAAAGAAAGCACGCCCGCAGTCTCTGCGATCATCTTATGCTTTTCGACGAGCATCAGGACCGCCTCCATGATCTCCTGCTCGGAAACCGTGATGATCCCGTCGATATAGGAATTGCACACATCGTAGGTCAGGCAGCCGGGTTTACGGACCGCGACCCCCTCAGCCGATGTATGAACCCGGTCGAGTTCGCAGACCTCTCCGCGGTGCAGGGAGTTTTTCATCGACATCGCGCCCTCGGGTTCCACACCCGTTACGCGCACAGCGGGGTTCACCGCCTTGACCGCCATCGCGATGCCCGAGATCAGCCCGCCCCCGCCGATCGGGACGAGTATTTCGTCCACATCGGCCAGCTCTTCCAGGATCTCCAAACCGATCGTGCCCTGTCCGCAAAATACGTCGTAGTCGTCGAAGGGATGGATAAACTCACGCCCCTCTTCTTTGGAAATCTCGATCGCACGTTGATACGCGTCGTCGTAAACCTCGCCGTGGATCACGACCTCCGCCCCCAGTTGCTTTGTCGCATCTACTTTGATCAGGGGCGTGACAATCGGCATTACGATCTTCGAAGAGATCCCGAGTGCGCGCGAAGCATACGCGACGCCTTGCGCGTGGTTACCGGCGGATGACGCGACGACGCCCTTTTCTTTGCACGCTTCCGACAAATTCGCGATCTTATTGTACGCTCCCCGAATCTTAAACGAGCCTGTGAGCTGCAAGTTCTCAGGCTTGATATAGACCTCATTATGACATTCTTCGCTATAGAAGCGGCTGTACATCAACTTCGTCTCGCTCAAAATACCCTGTAAATTTTCTCTCGCTTTTATGATATCCGCATGCGCATTCGACAGTTCGATCGTGCACTTGGGCGTTTCCGTTTGCATTTCTTACCCTCTCTGTTCCATTTCATCCAATTCGTCGGACGGAATCCCATCCTGTGATCCATACTCTCTTGCGAAGTATTTTACCACTTTTCTCTAAGACCGTCCTTCGTGACTGATTCTATTTTAGTGTTGGATCCGCTTTTTGTCAATAATTTATTTTTATGCAAGGCGACGATTTTATCTTTCGAAATTGGAATCCAACCCGTTCTCTCCAAGTATCCGCCCATTCTCTGCTATAATAGATACAAAACTTATAGGGAGTCCATATGAACATAAATCAAGTCATTGCACAAGAACTGAATATCGAAGAAAAACAAGTCGCGGATACCGTCGGGTTGATCGACGAAGGCAATACGATCCCCTTCATTTCCCGCTACCGAAAAGAAGTGACGGGCGGACTGTCCGACACCACACTGCGCGATCTCGAAGAACGCCTTCTCTACCTTCGCACGCTGGAAAAACGAAAAGACGACGTAAAGAGGCTGATCGACGCAACGGGCAATCTGACGGAAGAGCTTACCGTTCAGATCGACGGCGCAACGAAGCTACAAGAGGTGGAGGACCTATACCTTCCCTTTAAGCCGAAGAAGCGGACGCGCGCAACCATCGCTAAGGAGCGTGGGCTGGAGCCTCTGGCGGACCGGATCGCATCGCGTACAGCCAGTGCGGAGGAGATCGAAAGCCTAGCCGACTCATTGATCGACCCGGAAAAGGAAGTCCCCGATCGCGAAAAAGCACTCGCGGGTGCGATGGATATCCTGGCCGAACGCATCGCCGACACGAAAGAATACCGCGACATCGTACGAAATCGGGCGAAGCAGGAAGGGCAAGTGCTCTCTTCGCAAGCCCCCGGCCAAGACGATCGTACCTATGAGATGTACTACGAATTCTCGGAGAAACTGAAGGAAGTTCGCGCGCACCGCACTTTGGCCATGCTTCGTGGAGAAAAGGAAGGCATCTTGAAGCTCAAGTTCGACCTTCGCGACGAAGAAAACACGGCCGACATCCTTCGTGCGGTCTGTCCGGAGAAAGACTCGGCGAGCTACCCCTATTTTCAAAAAACCGTCGCCGACGCCTACAAGCGCCTCCTGCTCCCTTCGATCGAAACGGAGATCCGAAACGAACTAAAAGAAAACGCCGATAAGGAATCGATCGACGTCTTCGCGAACAATCTGAGACCGTATCTGATGCAGCCGCCCATAAAGGACCGCGCGATGATCGGGCTTGACCCGGGCTTTCGCACGGGCTGCAAGGTCGCGGTGATCTCCTCTTACGGCGATTACTTGGACAACAGCGTCATCCATGTGACGGAGCCTTTTATGAATCTCGAAAAAGCGAAAAAGGTGCTCACCGGCTTCATCAAGAAATATGATGTATCGCTGATCGCCATCGGAAACGGCACCGCTTCCCGAGAAACCGAGCAGTTTGTTGCGCAATTGATCGATGAACTCGGGCGAGACGATCTCTTTTACTCGATCGTGAACGAAGCCGGCGCTTCGATCTACTCGGCATCGAAGCTCGCGGACGAAGAGTTCCCGGACCTCGACGTAACCGTACGCGGCGCGATCTCCATCGCAAGGCGTATCCAGGACCCGCTGGCGGAACTCGTAAAGATCGAACCCCAACATATCGGCGTCGGCCAATACCAGCATGACGTGAACCAAAAGGAACTGAAGCAAACGCTCGAGAAAGTGGTGGAAGACTGCGTAAATGCCGTCGGCGTAAACGTAAACACGGCTTCGACCGCCCTCTTGGAATATGTCGCGGGCGTATCCCCCACCGTGGCGAAAAACATCGTCTCTTACAAAGAAGAAAACGGCCCGTTTAAAACGCGTGCCGAACTCAATAAGGTAAAAGGACTCGGGCCAAAAGCCTTCGTCCAATGCGCGGGCTTCATGCGAATCCCCGAAAGCAAAGAGCTTCTCGACAACACGGGCGTCCACCCGGAAAGCTATGCGATCGCAAAGCAAATTTTAAAGAAAGACCTGCGCGGTTTAAAGCTCTCGACTCTTGTGAAAGAGATCGACGCGGGGATCCCTACGCTTGCCGACATCCTCTACGAGCTCAAGCGCCCGGGAAGAGACCCCCGCGAGGAGATGCCGAAACCGATCCTCCGCTCGGACGTGCTCTCGATCGACGACCTCGAAGAGGGCATGGAGATGATGGGAACGGTACGAAATGTCGTCGACTTCGGCGCGTTTGTCGACATCGGGATTAAAAACGACGGACTCGTGCACGTGTCGCAACTCTCCGACAAATTCGTCAAACACCCCAAAGAAGTCGTCAAAGTATCCGACATCGTAAAAGTACGGATCATCGGAGTCGACAAAGAGAAAAGTAAAGTCAGCCTATCGATGAAAGGGCTCAATTAGTATTCTACACTGTAAATTGGTCATGTGTATAAATTGCAAATGATGGCTTGGAATGATCGTAGCGTAAGTGACGGAGTCAGGGGATGTCCATAAGTGCGACTCTGAGACGAG
>CAZFWK010000169.1:0-3823 GCA_964522555.1 uncultured Peptoniphilaceae bacterium
GGATATGGCCTCAAGGGGTACACCGGGCTCTCCTTCACTCCATCTCGAAAATATCTTTGTCTACAGTCTGAGCAATCGGTAAAGGGGTATGTATACCTATAGTATGATCGATAACAAGGAGGAGATTTCGATGAAAGTGGTCGTATTATTTGCAGACGGATTTGAAGAAATTGAAGCGGTGACGCCGGTCGATGTATTGCGAAGAGCGGGTGCCGATGTGCAGATGCTTTCGATAACCGATATTTTGGGGGTTACCGGAGCGCATGGGATCAAGATCCTAGCGGACGGCATCCTCACAGGCGACGAAGATGTGGATGCAGTAGTGCTACCGGGCGGGCTTCCCGGGGCGATCAATTTATCTGAAAATGAAAAAGTGCTGAAGCTGGTACGCGCCCAGTACGAAAAGGCGGGTGTGGTGGCTGCGATTTGCGCCGCTCCGATCGTGCTCGACCGCGCCGGCGTTTTAGTGGGACGAAACTTTACTTGCTACCCGGGTTTTGAAGAAAACTTCGAAACCGGCACGCGAATGAACCAAGAGGTCGTGGTCGATGATCATGTAGTCACGGGGATGGGACCGGCCCTCGCAATGGATTTCTCGCTTCAATTGGTCGAGCAACTGCTTGGAAAAGAGAAGCGGGATGAGGTAGCGAAAGGGCTTCTGGTCGAATAATCAGTTCGTATGATTATTGAAATTAATATGAAATAATCGAGAAAAGACAGTAGACGCATCGTGGAATTTCGAAAATTCCGCGATGCGTTTTACTATAGTATCGCGCTACACGAGTAGCAGAAATGCCGACATGTTGTGAAAACATATCAATATAATTCATCAAATATTTAGTTCACATTGACATTCGAATTTGCTATGATTATAATACATATACATCTCGCAGTTTGCGAGAATTTCTAGAAAGGGGAATCACATGAACAAAAGATCTATGAAATGGGTCGCGATGTTCCTGGCTCTTGCGATGCTGTTGGCAGCATGCACCACAGGCGGCGGAACTACGGAAGCGGCGGCCACCGAAGCGGGTGCCACGGAAACCGGTACCACCGGCGCAACAGAAGGGGCAGCAGCACCCTCCGGCAAGTATATTCGTACGAATAACAACTCCGAGCCCGGCTCGCTTGACCCGGCACTCGCACAAGGAACCCACGACTCCTGGATTCTGCTTCACAACTTTGAGGGTTTGATGAAGTATGATAAAGAAGGAAATGTCGTACCCGGAATGGCAGCTGCTGAGCCTGTAATCTCGGAAGACGGCTTAACCTACACCTTTACGATCCGTGACGACGTGAAATGGTCCAACGGGGACCCGGTTACCGCAAAAGACTTCGAATACTCTTGGAAGAGAGTTGCAGATCCGGATCTGGCAGCCGACTACGCGTACCAAGTCTTCTATATTGAGGGCATGGAAGAACGATTCACCGGCGAAGATGTAAACGGCGACGGAAAAGTAGCTACGGTAGATGATATCGGCGTAAAAGCGACCGACGACCACACGCTTGAAGTCAAATTGGTTGCACCGACCGGATTCTTTACCGAACTGACCGCGTTCTACACGTATTTCCCGGTAAACCAAAAAGTCGTAGAAGCAAACCCCAAATGGGCGAGCGACGCAGCCGCCTATGTTTCGAATGGTCCGTTCACATTGGCTAAATGGGAACACAATGCAAAGATCCTACTCGAAAAGAACCCCGAGTATTATGACGTCGCCAATATCAAAATTGACGGTATCGACATGGATATCATTGACGACGACAACACTTCGTACCAAAAATATGATGGTAACGAATACGATATCATCACAAAGCTTCCGCCGGCAGTAATCGGCCAAATGGTTGAGACCCAAAACCCGGAACTCGTATTGGGACCGCAAGTTGGAACGTACTACTACAATATGAATGCGGAAGTACCGCCTTTCAACAATGTAAAAGTACGCCAAGCCTTTGCTCTCGCGCTTGACCGCGACACCATCACCGGCAAGATCTCCAAGGGTGGAGAAATTCCGGCACAGGGGATCGTTCCTTTCGGCCTGAAAGACGACACCGGTGCGGAATACCGCGACAAGATGGAAAATGCCATCAAATATGATGCTGCTGAAGCAAAGAAACTGTTGGAAGAAGGACTGGCTGAAGAAGGCTTGACCAAAGATGTATTCAACGGCATGACGCTTCTTTACAACACAAGCGAAACTCACAAGCTGATCGCGCAAGCGGTACAAGAAATGTGGAGAAACAATCTCGGAATCGAAATCGGCTTGGAAAACGTAGACTTCCAAGTGAAGCTCGACCGCGAAAAAGCGGGCGACTACCAAATCTCGCGTGCCGGTTGGATCGGAGACTATGCTGACCCGATGACCATGCTCGACCTTTGGTACAGCACCTCCAGCTTCAACGATGCAAACTACAACAATCCCGCTTATGATGCGTTGATCGACGAAGTAAAAGCATCCAGCGACCAAAAGCTTCGCTTCGAAAAGATGAGAGAAGCCGAAAAAATGCTGATGGCGGATATGCCGGTAGCTCCTGTTTACTTCTACACGCTTCCTTATATGGTGAAACCCAATATTGAAGGCGTATACAAGACACTCTTGAACTACCCGACACTCACCTACGCTGAAATTAAGTAATAGACTGTGAAGAAGAGTTTCGGCAGGAAACTGCCGAAACTCTTTTTAATGAAAGGTGATACAATGGCAAAATTTATCGGTAAGAGACTGTTGATGGCCGTGGTCACATTATGGGTGATCATCACCGTAACTTTCTTTCTTATGAAAGCAATCCCCGGCAACCCTTTCCAAAAGGAAGGCAAGATGCCGGCGGTCGTATACGAAAACATACTGGCGAAATACGGGCTCGACCGTCCGGTGAGCGAGCAGTATGTGATTTACATGCAAAATATTCTCCGAGGCGACCTCGGAGCTTCTATGAAGTCGCGCGTCGAAAACGTAAACGATATGATCACGAGAGGCGCACCGGTCTCCTTCCAAGTCGGGATCCAAGCCTTCTTGGTCGCCGTGCTGATCGGCCCGGCTTTAGGTGCGATCGCAGCTCTGTATCAAAACCGTTGGCCCGACTATATGGCGATGATCCTCGCGATCGTAGGGATTTCCGTGCCGTCCTTTATTTTGGCGACCTTCATGATCCAGTTCATCGCAAAAAATAGCGCCTATTTCCCGATCGGCGGCTGGGGCACTTTTGCGCACTCCATCTTGCCTTCGTTATCGCTCGCCGTTATGCCGCTCGCTTCGATGGCGCGGTTGATGCGTTCGTCGATGCTGGAAATCCTGGGGCAAGACTATATCAAGACCGCCAAATCAAAAGGGATTTCGCAATTCGCCGTCATCATGAAGCATGCCGTGCGAAACGCAATCCTGCCGATCATCTCCCAAATGGGGACGACGATCTCGAACTTATTGGTTGGGTCATTTGTCGTGGAAAAAATCTTCGGCGTACCGGGAATCGGACGATTCTTCGTGGACTCCGTAATGAACCGCGACTACACGCTGATTATGGGAATTACGATCTTCTATGCGGTCGTTTTGATCGCCATGCTGTTGATCGTCGACATACTGTATGTGCTGATCGATCCGCGCATTAAACTGACAGAGGGGGCGAAATAATGGACCGATTCGACAACGAACTATTTTTGCCCGCAAAAAGAGACGCTTCAGATGCGGAGGCCATTAGGCGACCCTCGATCAAATACTGGGCGGACGTAAGGAGAAGGCTTAAGCAAAACAAGCTCGCCATGACCGGCCTTATTATCATTTTATTTATGACCGTGATGGCGATCGTGGCACCCATGCTGAGCGGCTAC
>CAZFWK010000170.1:0-3725 GCA_964522555.1 uncultured Peptoniphilaceae bacterium
CTCTCCGTATGATCGCAGGGCTTGAAGACATCACCGAAGGGGAACTGTATATCGGCGAGAATTTGGTCAATAAGGTCGATCCCAGAGACCGGGACATCGCGATGGTGTTTCAAAATTACGCGTTGTATCCGCATATGAATGTGTACCAAAATATGTCGTTCGGATTGCGGATCAAAAAAACTCCCAAGCGTGAAATCGAAGAGCGGGTCCAAACTGCAGCCAAGATTCTAGACATCGCACATCTTTTGGACCGAAAGCCCAAAGAGCTCTCCGGCGGACAACGGCAGCGTGTGGCACTCGGCCGCGCGATTGTGCGAAAGCCGCAGGTGTTTTTGATGGACGAACCGCTGTCGAATCTAGACGCCAAGCTTCGCGTGCAGATGCGCGCGGAGATCATCAAACTGCATGAAGATCTCCAGACCACCTTCATCTACGTGACGCACGATCAAACGGAAGCGATGACGATGGGAACCCGGATCTGCGTCATGAAGGACGGCGAAATCCAGCAGGTGGATGCTCCGAGAGAAATCTACCTGCACCCGGTGAATGCGTTTGTAGCGGGCTTTATCGGCTCCCCGCAAATGAACTTCTTCGACGGCTCTTTGGATGAGGCGAATGGAGAGGTCCGGTTCGAATTCGAATCGGACGAGGGGCGAGTCGAGTTGCCGGTCTCGCTGCCACCGGAGAAGAAACAGGCGCTGTCGCCTTATTTCGGGAAACCCCTAATGATGGGGCTGCGCCCCGAGAATCTGAATTTGGCAGGAGAAGGAGTTCCGGCTTTTGATGCGACGGTACTCGTGCATGAAATGCTGGGCGCGGAAAGCTATATCCACTATAAACTGCAAGGCGCACTGCACACGCTGAAAACGGAACCCAATGTACAAAAGACGATTGGAGAAAAGATCCGCGTCGGAGCAGATCTTTCGAAGGCACATTTTTTCGACAAAGAGACGGAACGGAGCCTACTCTAGCGGATTTGCGTTTCAATCTTCCTTCGCTATAATAGGAGAAGAAGGAAGTGCAAGCTTGTGAACCTACGAATCAATCAACTACAAGATACGAGAAACGCGGCGAGTAAAATCGCCGCCGTTTTGCGTGTCGGAGATGTAATCGCCCTGAAAGGCGAAATGGGTGCGGGAAAAACGACTTTTGTAAAGGAACTCGTGCGCGCGTTGCAAAGCGCGGATCACGCGAGCAGCCCGACCTTTGCGATCGCGCAACGGTACGAAGGAGCCCAACCCGTCTGGCATTTGGACTTATACCGCTTGGAAGATCCGGAAGAATTGGAAGATATCGGCTACGAAGAGTACTTCTACCCGGAAGATGCGATCACCGTGATCGAATGGCCGCAGATCGCGCGCGACTATTTGCCGCGGACCGCCCATGCGTTTGAAATCATCGTGAATGGAGAAGACAGAACCTTGCAGATCGACGACGAATTCGCTCGAAGATTGGAGGAAACGAAATGAAAATTTTAGCATTGGACACCTCCCGAAAGATTAGTGAGGTGACCCTCTACGACACGCAAATAGGTAGCCTCCACACGGAGGCGTGCTTGGAGAAAAACAACGAGTCGCTCTTACTAATGATTCGAAAAGCTCTCCAAGGCTCCAAAACCGAACTCAAAGAGATCGACGCCTTTGCCGCTTGCGTCGGACCGGGGTCTTTTACTGGGCTTCGCATCGGGATTACCACGGTGAAGACCTTCGCCCAAATGGAGGGGAAACCCGTATACGGCGTGAGCGCTTTCGCAGCTATGGCGAAGACCGCGCAGTTCTCGGGCATGGTACTCATCGATGCGAGGGGTGGCCGCGTGTACTTTGACTCGGTTGAAGCAGGTGCGCTTATCGGGAGTGACGGCGCACGCACAATGCAACTTACCGAGCTATTGGAAAGCGGCGTTGAAGGTCCATTTTTGTACTTGGAATCGGAATCCATATCACAGACATTGTCGGATGCCGCGATCGAAGGAATCGCACTGCCAAAGGACTGCAAGCTGACCCCGGTGATCGCGAGATTTGCGCAGGAGCTTAACGAGAGCGGAGCCGCCGGTGCTTGGGAGAAATTGCAACCGGAATACGTCGGCGTATCGCAAGCCGAGCGCGAGCTGGAGGCGAAGCTGTGCAAGCGCTGATCCGAGAGCTTGAAAGAGCGGATATCCCACGGATTCGAGAGATCGAGACGCTGTCCTTCACATTACCTTGGAGTGAAGGCTCGATCATAAGCGAGTTCGAAAATCCGCTCTCACACCAACTCGTGTTGGAAGAAAACGACGAAGTGATCGGGTACCTTTTTTACTGGCTCGTAATAGACGAAGCGCATTTGTTAAACATCGCCATTCACCCGGACGCGCGTGGCAAAGGGTGGGCGCGGTTTTTGCTACACGCGATGATCACCCATGCGAAAGAGAACGGGATGAAGTCGATCTTGCTCGAGGTACGAGCCAACAACGAATCCGCAAAGAGGCTCTATCGATCGTTTGGGTTTGTGGAAACCGGTTTAATCTCAAATTATTATAAAGAAGACAAACAGGATGCGATCCTCATGAGAAAGGAGCTCGAAATTGAATAAGCCGATTATCTTTGCAATCGAGACCTCCTGCGACGAAACGTCCGTCGCGCTACTTCGCGGCCCGAAGGAACTTCTCTACCACAAGATCTCCTCGCAGATCGACATCCACAAGCCTTTTGGTGGGGTCGTACCCGAAGTCGCCTCAAGAAAGCACTTGGAAATGGTAAACCCGATGATACAAGAGGCGTTCCGAGAAACCGGGATCGCATTCTCAGATGTCGACCTGATCGGCGTCACGAAAGGGCCGGGGCTTGTCGGCGCGCTCCTCGTAGGCATCGCTGCGGCGAAGGCGATGGCATTCAGTCTCGAAATCCCCTTAGTCGGCGTCAACCATATGGCGGGACACTTGCTGGCAAATGAACTCTGCCACCCGGAGCTCCCGTATCCGCACCTGAGCTTGGTGGTGTCGGGCGGACACACGTATGTGATCGAGGTGAAGGATCGCATGGAGTATATCGTGCACGGACGAACGAGAGACGACGCAGCCGGTGAAGCGTTCGACAAAACCGCACGTGCGATGGGACTGCCGTATCCCGGCGGGCCATCCATCCAAAAAGCGGCGGAAGCGGGAGATCCCACCGCCTACAAGCTCCCGCGCGTACTGCTGGAAAAAGGTACCTACGATTTTAGTTTCAGCGGCTTAAAGACAAATGTCCTGCAGCTTTTACAAAAGGAAAAAGTCAAACCGGAATTTAAAATGGAAAATCTAGCTGCTTCTTTCCAAGAAGCCGTGGTGGACACCCTGATCCTAAAAATCATGAGATTATCGGAAGAGACAGGGATTAAAGAGATTGCGATCTCGGGTGGAGTTGCCGCAAACGCGAGACTTCGAGAAAAGCTATGTGCGGAAATCGAAGCGAAAGGGGGCCGTTTCTACGCGCCCACCGGCGCGCTATCGACCGACAATGCCGCAATGATCGGCACAGCAGCGTACTATACTTGGAAAGCATATGGGCCCGACGACTATACCATGGGCGTTTACCCAAATCTTTCTTTGTAAAATTTGACAAATACCTATGTTTTGCTATAATAAATGAATCCTGTGAAAAATGACAAGGGTATTCGCGAGGTCGCGTGCATCCGGCGTCCACAGGATCGCGCGGGAGTGGCGGAATTGGTAGACGCGCTAGACTTAGGATCTAGTGTCATTGACG